>DASWUW010000761.1:0-3218 GCA_036406335.1 Trebonia sp. | reverse complement strand
GGGCGGCCAGCCCGGCCCCGACGCCCGCCCACTGCCGGCCCGCTCCGCCCGCCCGCGTCCCGCAGGTGACCCCGGCCGCGTCCCGCCCGCAGCCGGCCACCGGGAAGGCCCGTCATGACCGGTCCTGCTGACCCCGGCCCGCCCGAGGACGGCCCGGCGCCGCCGGATCCCGCGGGGGACAGTCCGCCCCGCGGCCGGCGCTGGCGGCGGTCGCTGACCGAGACGGTGGTGACGCTCCTGGTCGCGGCGGCGCTGGCCGGCCTGGGCCGGGAGTTCGTGTTCCAGACCTTCTGGATCCCGTCCGCGTCCATGACCCCGACGCTCGGCGTGTACGACCGGATCCTGGTCCAGAAGGCGTTCTTCAGCCCCGGCGACGTCCGCGAGGGCGACATCGTGGTCTTCGACCAGCCGCCGCTCGACCACTGCGGCGGTCCGCCCGGCGACCTGGTCAAGCGGGTCATCGCCCTCGGCGGGCAGACGGTCTACTCCTCCGGCAACCGTATCTACGTCAACGGGCGGCTGCTGGCCGAGCCTTACCTGCCTGGCCCCGACCCGCTCGGGCCGCCGATCGCCACCCGCCAGCACCCCTACCGCGTCCCCGCGGGCCAGTTCTACCTGCTCGGCGACAACCGGTCCGACTCCTGCGACAGCCGCTACTGGGGCCCGATCGAAGGCTCCCGCATCATCGGCAAGGTGGTGCTGACCTGGTGGCACGCCAGCCACCCGGAGTTCCGGCTCTTCTAGCCGCGGGCGCGCCGGCCCGGCCGGATCGGAGCCGGCCGGGCCTGTCCTGCGGCGGGTGAGGACGCTGCCCGGTTAGGCGGGTGCGCCGGCCAGGGCCCTGACGTCCTGGGTGGTCAGCGGCTTGCCCGCGATCCCCCAGTCGCCGCTGCGGACTTCCTCGACCACGACCCAGGTGACCGGGCGCATGGCCTCGCCTTCGATGGCGACCATCGCGTCGGTGAGTTCCTCGACGATCCGGCGCTTCTGCTCGGGGGTGAACACGTCCTCGATGATCTTGACGTTGATGAACGGCATTTTCTTCTCCTTGGCTAGTGGCTGCCTGTTCTGCGGTGAGGCTAACCTCGGGCGGCTATTAGCGGCAATGGATTCTTGTTAAGGTTCATTAGTGGAACTGATATCTCATATCCGGCGGCTCCAGGTCCTGGACAGCATCGCGGCCTGCGGATCCTTCTCCGGCGCCGCCGATGCGCTCCAGATGACCCAGTCGGCGGTAAGCCAGCACGTCGCGACCCTGGAACGGGCGCTGGACCTGCCGCTGATCGAACGCGGAACGCGCCCGGTCCAGCTGACCGACGCCGGGTTCGCCCTGGTGCGGCACGCACGCGCGCTGATCGTCCGGATCGGCAATGCCGAGCAGGAACTCGGCGAGATAACCGGCCGGCGGCACGGCAGGCTGCGCCTCGGCAGCTTCCCGACCGCGCTGGCCACGTTCATCCCCGCGGCGCTGGCCCGGTTCCAGCGGCAGCATGCTGACGTGTCGCTCACCGTGATCGATGATCACCTGCAGCGCCTGCTGCCCCGGCTCGACGACGGCGAGCTCGACCTGGCCATCATCTACGAGCACCCGGCCCTTCCCGAGGTCAGCTCGCGCAACTACGACCGCGTCCACCTGCTCGATGACGCCTTCCAGGCCGTGCTCCCGCCAGGCCACCGGCTGGCGCGCAGCGGCCACGACGTCTCCCTCACTGACCTGGCCGACCAGACCTGGGTCGGCGGCGGTCCGGCCAGCGCCTGGTTCCGTATCGTCCGGCATACCTGCCGGGCCGCCGGGTTCGACCCGCGCGTCGCCCTGACCACTGACGACAACGTGGCCGTCCAGGCGTTCGCGGCGGCCGGCCTGGGCGTCGCGGTCATCCCGGGCCTGGCCATCGCGCACCCCCTGCCGCACGTCGAGGTCCGGCCCATCCGCGGCCTCGCGCCGGTGCGCCGCATCTGGGCGGCGCGGCCGCGCGACCCGTTCTGCCCGGCCCCGGCCCGCGCCATGATCGATACCCTGCAGCTCACGGTCGCGTCCAGCGCCGCCGCCGGCCGGCCGGAACGGCGGGGCTGACCCCCGGGCCGCCTCAGCCCGGGGTTATGACCGGATGCCCGGGAGCACTTTCGCGGCGATCAGGTCAACCTGGCGCCGCTCCTCACCGAGCGGCCAGAAATGCACCCGGCCGCATCCCGCCTCGGCGAACCCGGCCAGCAGCTCAGCGCACATCGCGGCGGGCCCCACGCATACCCGCCCGCGCAGCGTCGCGGGATCACGCTTGAGCAGCGGCGCCAGCCGACCGGTGATGACCCGGTCGGCCTCGGCGCGATCCTCGGTTACCCAGGCCCACATCGTGACCAGCGCGTGCGGGAAGTCGTCGGCCGGCCTGCCCGCCGCCGCCAGCTCCGTCCGCAGCAGCGCGCGGGCCGCGGCGAAGCCGGCCGGGGTGATGTTGTACGCCGAGGCCAGCCACCCGTCGCCCAGCCGCGCCACCCGGCGCATCCCGGCGGCCGACCCCCAGCTCCCGACCCACAGCGGAACCGCCCCGGCGGGCCGCGGCGCCGGCCGCAACCGCGCCTGCGGGACCGCGAAATGCCTGCCGCCGGCGGGCGGCTCCGCCCCGCCCAGCAAGGCCCTCAGCAGCATCACGGCTTCATCGAAACGCTGCCACCGGTCCTCGAAGCTCACGCCTACCGCGTCATAATCGCTCCGTGACGAGCCGGCCCCGATACCGGCGACCACCCGGCCACCAGACAAGATGTCCAGCGCGGCCACCGCCTTGGCCAGCGGCACCGGCCCGCGCAGCGCCGCCAGCGACACCGTGGTCGCCAGCGTCATCGGCTCCGACCGCTCGGCCACCGCAGCCAGAGCAGTAAGCCCGTCGAGCCACGGCGCCCCGAACAGGAAATGATCATTGACACAGACCGCCGCGAACCCGTTCGCGCGCGCCGCGTCGACCGTGTCCGCGAGCCGCCGCAGCGACAGGCCCTCCCCGGCGAACTCCACCTGCGGCAAGTGCACGCCAGCCTCCATGCGGCCAATGCTCCCACCCCGCGCCGGTGATGCTCGCCCAGTGCCCGCTGGCCGACTCGCTCACCGCGGTCAGCAGCGCCGACAGGCCGGCCGCCATCAGCAGTGAGGAACGCCGCGGGATGACCGCCCCGGCCTCAGCGGGAACGTCGGCCGGGATAAGGCAGGCGGCCAGAGCCAGGTCTTGTAC
>DASWUW010000760.1:0-2606 GCA_036406335.1 Trebonia sp. | reverse complement strand
TGAGCCAGATCAGCAGGCCGGTGAGTGAGCCCGCGGCCGCGATCCCGGCGGCCTCCACCCAGCTCACGATGACATTGGCCGCGGTGAGCAGGTCCGGGGTCGCGGCCAGGGACGGGAGCAGCGTCGACTGGGCCGGGCGGGTCGCGGTGACCGCCGTCGAGCCGATCACGGCGCCGCCGAGCGCCAGCGGCGGCAGGGCGGCGGCGATCCCGGCCGCGGCCAGGGCCGGGAGCACCGGGGCGAGCAGGGCGGCCGGCGCCAGCTGAGCCAGGGCCGCCAGCCCGGCGGTGGCGGCGCCGCCCCAGGCGTAGGCGTAAACCAGCATCGCGATCCAGACCGCGTACTCCGTCAGTGTGAACAGCGCGTACGCCGCCACCAGCCTCAGCAGCGGCCGGTTGCCGGTCAGCGCCCGGATCGTAGCGGCCCTGCTTCCCATGCCGTCATTCTGGTGTCACGGGCGACCCGGGTCGATGGTGCTACCGCCAGCCGCGCGGCGGGTGGCAGCCTTCCCGCGCGGCCAGGATTATTTTCCCGAGCCGGAATAGCACCGGCCGGCCCGGCGTTCCTCTCTTCGTCGGCGCGCTAGTGTCCCCCGGGCTCTAAAATTACCGCCTGCATGGAATACCGTTCGGCTGGAGCCATGCTGCGCCTTTCGCCGTGAGGCGACCTGCGCACCGACCACGACACGCCCTCGTGAGCTTCGGCTCCCGGGGGCGCTGTCATTTCGCGACCCGCCCACGGCGAGGGAGACCGCTGGTCATGACCGTCCGGCACACCGTTACCGACTCCCCGGTCGGACCGCTGACCCTGGTCGCCGACGGCGCCGCGCTGATCGGGCTCTATTTCGACGATCACCTGCGACCGCCCCGCCTCACCGACCACGGACCGCGCGCGGACGACGGCTTCGACGCGGTGACCGGCCAGCTGGGCGAGTACTTCGCGGGCACCCGGCGCGGGTTCGACCTCGAGCTCGCGCCGTGCGGCTCGGCGTTCGAGAAGCTCGTCTGGGCGCTGCTAACCAAGATCCCGTACGGCGAGACCCGCAGCTACGGGCAGCTGGCGGCCGAACTCGGCGACCCCGGCGGCGCCCAGGCGGTCGGGAACGCCAACGGCTGGAACCCGATCAGCATCATCGTGCCCTGCCACCGGGTGGTCGGTTCCAGCGGCGGCCTGACCGGGTACGCCGGCGGCCTGCCGCGCAAGCGGTTCCTGCTGAACCTGGAGGAACGGCCCGCCGACGAGGACGGCCGGCTGTTCTGACGCCGCCGCGCGCATACTGACGGGGTGGCGTATGACCCGACCGTCTACCTCGGCGCCGCGGCCCACTACCGCTACGGCCGCCCGGCGTACTCCCCGGAGCTGGAAGCCGTCCTGACCCGGGAGGCAGGCCTGGACGGGACCGGGCGGCTGCTCGATGCCGGGTGCGGTCCGGGCATACTCAGCGTCCGTCTCGCCCACCTCTTCGAGCAGGTGACCGGGCTGGACCCGGACGCCGCCATGCTCGCGGAGGGCCGCCGGGCGGCCCGGGAAAAGGGAGTCACGAACATCCGCTGGGTCCCGGGCCGGGCCGAAGACCTGCCCGCCGTCGCGCCCGGGCCGTACCGGCTGGTGACCTTTGGCCAGTCCTTCCACTGGACCGACGAGCAGCGAGTGGCCGAGACCGTCTACGACCTGCTGGAACCGGGCGGCGTGCTGGCCCTGATCGTCCACACGGTCACCGGCCGGCCCCGGCCCCCGGACCCGGGGATACCGCCGGTCCCCCACGATGAGATCAGGGCCCTGGTCGCGAGCTACCTCGGATCTACCCGCCGGGCTGGCCAGGGCACCGCCCCGGAACGAACTCAGCACTACGAGGACGTGCTGGCGCGGACCCGCTTCGGGGTTCCCCGGCAACTCTTCGCACCCGGCCTCCCCGATCTGCGGCGGGACAGCGAGAGCGTGCTGTCGGGTTACCTGTCCTTCTCCTTCTCGGCGCCGTACCTGTTCGGAGACCGGCTCGACGACTTCACGGGCGAAGTACGGGCGCTGCTCGCGCGCCGCTCCGCCGCGGGCATCTTCTGGGACTGGCCGGGCGACACTAAGGTGGTTATCGCCCGCAAGCCGCAGTCGAGTGCGGACTCCGGATCTGATCGGGGCCGGCGGGCGGGGCCGGCTGGCTGATCCGGGGAGCGGCGGGAATTCTGGCGCGGTAAGGGCGGCGCGGTAAGGGTAGCGCCGTAAGAGCGCGGTAAGGGGAGAGTCGGGAACCGGCTGGCCCTACGGACATATCGGATAGGCGAAGGCGAAGTCACAGCGCGCATTCAGCAAATTAAAAGGAATGCCCGGGCATGATTGGTTGTTGACCGGGTACCCGCATTTCACTATGCCCGCTTAGTCCTCGCAATCGATTAGGAAACACCGTGGCCCAGAAGATTCAGACCCTGTTCATCGACGACCTCGACGGCGGTGAAGCGGCCGGAACCGTCCGCTTCGGCCTCGACGGCACCGAATACGAGATTGACCTGAGCACCGCGCACACGGCCGAACTGCGAGCCACCCTGGACCAGTACGTGGCGCACGCCCGCCGGGCCGGCGCCAAGCGCGGTTCACAAAGTGCGCGCCGCGGA
>DASWUW010000759.1:0-3011 GCA_036406335.1 Trebonia sp. | reverse complement strand
TGCGGTAGCGGCGCCCCTTCTTGACTCGCGCGATCAGCTTCATTGCGTTCCTTTCATCGCGACGGTGAACCGGCAGGTGGAGACGGCGGGCACTCCGGCCGCGCAGGCGGGCGGGAGACCGCTTAATACATGACTTAGTTTTAACCGTGAAATTAGAGAGGTTGACAAGAAACGTCAAGAGTCAGCGGTTATTTACATTTCTTACAGTCGTCTTGACCGGTGCCTGAGCGCGGCCGGCCTGCCCGGCAACTACGGGCTGGTGCTGACGGCACGCCGGGTTTCAGCTGGTGGCCGTGGCGGCGCGGCGTTCCTGCTCGCGCAGCCGGTCGACGCAGACGGCGACGGCGATGACGAAGGCCGGGTCCTCGCCCGGCTCGACTTCCACGCCGTAGGTATCGCGGACCTTGAACCACTGACGGGAGATCCGGCCGACGACCCGGCCGGCGCCCGCGAGTTCCCAGTCCAGGTCGCGGAAGCTGCCGGTCGCCTCCAGGAGCGTCCCGTCGGCCAGGGTGACCTCGTAGCGGTGCTTGAACGGGGAGAAGTTCGCCCGCCGGACGGTCGCGATCACCGCGCCGTCCCGCTCGATGTCCATGGTGCCGCGCAGCCTGAACACCTGCTGCCGGATCGTCACCAGCACGGCCCCGGCCCGGTCTTTCAGCTCGAAGGTCCTCCGGAACTGCAGGGCGTGCCCGTCGACGTGGAAGACCTCGGTGCCGTCCTCGTCGGTGATCCAGAAACTCGCCTTGAGCGAGAAGATCCGCTGCCGTACCAGATAGCGCACGAATTCAGCCTAGCGGGCACCGGGTCTACGCGGTTATCGTCCAGGCGGTCACCGCGGTCCGGTAGCTTCCGGGGAAAGCACCAGCACCTCCTCGATGCCGGCCCGGACGAAGGCCCGGGCCAGCGACCCGCGCCGGTCCCGCCAGGACTCCGACAGGGGCGCCCCGGTCTCGTACCGGCGCTGGCAGATGTCCCGCAGCACTTCGGCGGGGGCGTCCAGGGCGGCCAGGACCTCGAGTGCTTCCCGCTTGGTGATCAGCCGTCCCTCCAGCAGGGTCACCCGCGCGCGGGCGAGGGTCAGCAGCCCCAGGTCGACCCAGACGTCCTCCCGCCACACGTCGGCGCGGTCCGTCGCCGGGTAGTAGAAGTCCCGCAGGTCGGCCCGGATGTAGCGGGCGAGCTCCGCGTCGGTCAGCTCAGGCACGACAGTGGCGGGAGCCGGGCCGAGCAGGCACAGTCCGCCCCGGGACAGTTCCCGGCGGCTGACCGGCGCCAGTATCCGGTCCCGCAGCTGGTTGTGCGCCCAGTTCAGGTGGCTGCGACCGGGGTCGGCCAGCTCGTCCTGGACCACGTAGGCGCAGTGCAGCTTGCCCGCCAGCGGCATCTCCCGCAGCAGCGTTCCGTGCATCTGCCGCAGCTCCTGCCGCTGGCTGCCGGTGATCCGGGCGCCGAGCAGCGCGACCAGGTCGAAGTCGCTGCGGCCGGGCTGGAAGTCCCCCAGCGCCAGCGACCCGTGCGCCCACAGGGCGACCAGCGGCAGGACCCGTCCGGCGTCCGCCGCGAAACGGCTGAGCAGCGGGTCTACGCCGCCCGCGGCCACGGCCGGGTCACCCGGTGATCTCGTAGTCGAGCCAGATGCGGTGCGTGCCGTCCGGGTCGATGGCCAGCCCGCCGGTGCCGGAGAGGCCGGCCAGCTGGCCGGTGCCGCTGGACGGGACGATCGCGAAGTACTCCGCCGAGCGGTCACTGCCGCTGGTCGAGGCCGAGTGCACGAAGTTGAACGCGCCCTCGCGCCCGCCGACCGAACCCTCGAACGACTCCAGGGCCACGTAGGTGCCCACCCCCGTCGCCTGGTCGAACGCCGAGGTGAACACGGTCGCCGAACGGCCCGCGACGTCACCCTCGTAGCTCTTGTCGAGCGTGGCGACACCCACCGGCAGGGCGGTGACGATGGACGGCTCGACCGTGAGGCTGGCCGGGGTGAAGGCCTTGACGCTGAACGTCCCGTTAGCTCGCATGAGGAGACTCTACCGACCCTGGCCGGGCGGGCAGGCAGTCTTAGACCCGGGTGATAGACCGGTCCGGGAGCGCGGCGTAGGGTGACCCCGGGAAACCGGGTTACCCCTGGGAGGACGGGCCATGCTGCGGGTCGGGCTGACGGGCGGGATCGGGTCGGGCAAAAGCGCGGTGGCCGCGCGGCTGGCCGAACGCGGGGCGGTGGTGCTCGACGGGGACAAGGCCGCCCGCGCGGTGGTCGAACCGGGCACACCGGGCCTGGCGATGATCACCGACGCCTTCGGAGCGGGGGTGCTGCAGCCGGACGGGGGACTGGACCGGGCGGCGCTGGCCAAGATCGTATTCGCCGACTCCGGCGCGCGGAGCCTGCTCAACTCGATCACCCACCCGCTCATCCACGAGCACATCCGGGCAGCTGAGGAGGCCGCACTCGCGGCGGGCGGGCCGGACACCGTGGTGGTGCACGACATCCCGCTGCTGGCCGAGGGCCAGCGGGCCAGTGAGTTCGACGTGGTGGTGGTCGTCGACGTCCCGCCGGAACTGCAGGTCGCCCGGCTGGCCGGGCGGGGCCTGCCGGAAGACCAGGCCCGGGCCCGGATGGCGGCCCAGGCGACCCGCGAGCAGCGCCTCGCCATCGCCGGCATCGTCATCGACAACTCCGGCCCGCTAGAGGCGCTGGACCGCCGCGTCAGCGAGGTCTGGGCCGACCTGGAGTCCCGCGCGAGACGCTGAGCCGCCCGCCCACCCGCCCACCCGCCCACCCGCACTCCCCATCAGTTCGGCTTGATCGACTTCACTCCCCATCAGTTCGGTCGGACAAAAGGGATATATCGTCACGGAAAGTGGTCCGAAGTGATGGGTAGTCGCGGCCGGGTGGCGATGCGGGGCGGGGGCGGGAACGGCGCTGCCCCGCCGGCCCACCGGAGTGGGACGACGGGGCAGGATGCCTCAGCTGGGAGGACCCGGGCGGCGCAGCCTTAGCTCTGGCCGCC
>DASWUW010000758.1:0-2419 GCA_036406335.1 Trebonia sp. | reverse complement strand
CCAGCCGGTTGTCGCGCTCCTTGCCCGCGCCCGGGATTTCCGCCCCGGCCTTGCCCGCCAGCTGCTCCACCGCCTGCGCCGGACTGTCGCTGGACGACCGCGCCCGCACGGCCATGTCCCGGTAGGTGACGGGATTCAGCGCGGTAACCCCGGCGGCGAGTCCGCGGCCCGGTTTGGTCCAGAACATCTTCCCGCTCGCCTCGGTCAGCGATGATCCGGCACGTTACCCAGCGGGCCGGCAGTCACTCCGGCGGGCGGCTACGCGCCCGACGCCGTCGCCACCTTCCGCCCGCGCCCGAACGGTCCCGGCCGCCTCCAGCCGCCAAAGCTCCGACCGCTGCCGGCGGGTCCCGACCGCTGCTGGCTGCTACCGACCGCTGCCGGCTGGTCCCGGTCGGCCGGAGCCGCTAAACGCGGGCGACGATCAGCACGGTGAACAGCAAGGTCAGCGCCGCCCCGATCGCGTGCAGGACCAGCAGGCGGGGCGTGAAGGACAGCTCGGGAGCGGCGTGCCCCCCCGAGCCGGAGCCGTCGGCCGCCTGGCGCCGGGCCTCCCGCCGGTTGACGGCGAACCAGGAGATTCCCGCGCCGATCGCGCCGAGCAGGATGCCGAGACCGATCGCGGCGAATACCCGGTCCCGGCTGATCACGTAGAAGAGCCAGAAGGCGAGGCCGGTAATCGCGAGCGCCGGATGCGCGAACTCGGCCAGGTCCCGCAGACCGGGCATCGACTCAGCCTTAGCCCGCTGCAGGGACGGGGGATCGAAGCGGTCCCGCGCCGACAGCGGCCGCGCCGGGACCGGGACCGGGACCGCGGCCGGGGTCTCCGCGCCGGCCCGGTTCGCACGGGCGGCGTTTCCCGCGCTGATCGCGCTTACCAGCAGGTAGGTGCCGACGGCGACGGTGCCTAGCCAGAGCAGAAATGCGGCGACGGCCACGCGTGTCCCCTCTCGTTCCGCCTCGAATCTACTCGGGCCGGCTGCCCGGGATCCGGGTGACCCGCCGCCGCCGGGCCCGGCGCCCGCCCGGCGGCGGCGGCGGTCCGGTCCGCAGCCGCAGCTGCACCTGCGTGCCGCCGTGCGGGGCGGCGCCGATCTTCAGCCCGCCGCCGGCCGACTCGGCCACCCGGCGGGCGATATCGAGCCCGAGGCCGGTGGAGCCCGCGCCGCTGCTGCCGCGCCGCAGCGCGGCTTCCGGGTCGGGGATCCCCGGTCCCGCGTCGGTCACCAGGATCAGGACGGCGCCCTCGCCGCGGTGCAGGGTAACCGTGAACCCGGTGCCTTCCGCGGTGTGCTTGAAAATGTTGCCGATCAGCGAGTCCGCGGCGGCGGCGAGGTCGGAGCGCGGCACGGGCACCGGCGCGGGCTGGCCCGGGCCGATGAGCTGACAGGGGCGGTCCTGGTCCTCGGCCAGCGCGGACCAGAACCCGAACCGGTCGGCTAGCACCTCGGCGGCGTCGCAGCCGGACGGCTCGTCCGCCGCGGGCCGCCGGGCCGCCCGGATGATCAGGTCTATCTCCCGCTCAAGGCGGTCGATCGCGAGCCGGGTGTCATCGGCCGCCCGGCCCGGGCCGAGCGCCGCCGCGTTCATCCGCAGCGCCGTCAGCGGCGTGCGCAGCCGGTGCGGCAGGTCGGCCGCCGTCACCCGTTCTAGCGCGATCAGACTGCTGAGCCGCTCGGCCATCAGGTTGAAGGCATGACCCGCGGCGGCCAGCTCAGCCGGCCCGCGGGCGGTGCTGCGGGCGCTCAGGTCACCGTCCCCGAGGGTGGCGGCGGCCTGGGCGAGCTCCCGGGCGGGCCCGGTGACCCGGGTCGCCAGCCGGTCGGCCACCAGGACCGACACGCCGATCAGGATCAGCGCGATAGCGGTCATCACCGTCCAGGACGCCGCCACGCCGCGGGACACCTCGGCCGCCGGGACGTAGACCTCGGTGACCGCGAGCCTGCCGCCGGCCAGCGCCACCGGCTGGAGCACGGCGTAGCCGCCGGGGACGGGCGCGATGAAGGACCGGGCCGCCGTGGTCGCCTCGCGCAGGTCGGCCGCGCTCGCGCGCTGCGGGCCGCCGACGAGCGTGCCGCCGGCGGACGGCGGCGCGGCCAGGTAGACGGCCAGCCGGCCGGCCGCGCCCGCCGGGGTGCTGGCGAGCGCGCGCTCCAGCGTGGCCCGGTCCGTGGTGACCGCGAGCACCGGGTCGATCGCCGCCCCGGCCAGCTGGGCGGCTGTGAACGCCCGGTCCCGGGCCACGTCCCGGACGATGACCGCGAGCGGGATGAGGAACGCGACCGCGATCATCGACGTAACCGCGACCGATACCAGCGCCAGCGCCGTCCTGACCGAAGCCCGGGCCGGGATCCGCCCGGCCGTCCCCGTCACGTCATGCCCGTCACGTCATGCCCGTCATGCCGTGCCCGTCCTCACC
>DASWUW010000757.1:0-1666 GCA_036406335.1 Trebonia sp. | reverse complement strand
TCGCGTTCCTCGCCGCCTCGCCGACCCCGTACCACGCGGTCACGAACGCGGCCGCCCGGCTGGAGGCCGCCGGGTTCCGCCAGCTCAGGCAGTCCGCCGGCTGGGAGCGGGCCGCCGGGGGCGGGTTCTACGCCATCCGCGGCGCGGCGATCATCGCCTGGTACCTGCCGGAGGGCGCCGCCGCGCACACCGGCTTCCGGATCGTCGGCGCGCACACCGACTCCCCCAACCTGCGGGTCAAGCCGCTGCCGGACACCGGATCGGCGGGCTTCCGGCAGGTCGGGGTCGAGCTCTACGGCGGTCCGCTGCTGAACTCCTGGCTGGACCGGGACCTCGGGCTGGCCGGGCGGCTGGTGCTGCGCGGCGGCGACGCGGCGCTGGTGCACGTCGACCGCGCGCTGATGCGGGTCCCGCAGCTGGCGGTCCACCTGGACCGCGGTGTGAACGACAGCGGTCTGCTGCTGGACAAGCAGCAGCACCTGACGCCGGCCTGGGGCCTCGGCCCGGTGGAGGACGGCGCGCTGATCGAGTTCGCGGCCAAGGAGGCCGGGGTGTCGGCGTCCGACGTCCTGGGCTTCGACCTGATGCTGCACGACGTCACCCCGCCCACGTATCTGGGCCGCGACATGGAGATGATCGCCGCCCCGCGGATGGACAACCTGGTCTCGGTGCATGCCGGGGTGCGGGCCCTGATCGCGGCGGCGGCCGGCGCCGGCGGACCGCTGTCGGCCGTCCCGGTGCTGGCCGCGTTCGACCACGAGGAGACCGGCAGCGAGTCGGACACCGGCGCGGGCGGACCGCTGCTCGGGAACGTGCTCACCCGCGTGACGCAGGCCCAGCTCGGCGGCGGCGCCGAGGACTGCGCGCGGGCCCTGGCCGCGACCGTGGTCATGTCCAGCGACATGAGCCACGCGGTCCACCCCAACTACCCCGAGCGCCACGAGCCCGGCCACCGGCCACGGCTCAACGGCGGCCCGGCGCTGAAGGTGAACGTGAACCAGCGCTACGCCACCGACGGCCTCGGCCGCGCGATCTGGACGGACGTGTGCGAGCGCGCGGGGATCCCGACGCAGTACTTCGTCGGCAAGAACTCGATGCCCTGCGGCACCACGATCGGGCCGATCACGGCGGCCAAGCTCGGGGTGACGACGTTCGACGTGGGGATCACGTCGCTGTCGATGCACTCGGCGCGGGAGATGGGCGGGGCGGACGATCCGTTCCTGCTGGCCTCGGCCGCGACGGCCTTCTTCGGCGGGTGAGGCTGCGCGGTAGTCAGCGCAGGACGTACCAGGTCGGTGCGGCGACGAGCAGGACGGCGGCGAGCCAGGCCGCCGGGCCGATCAGCCGCTCGGCGAAGCCGCTGGTCCCCGGCGGCTTGACCAGGCGCTGCACGCGGTCGAGCGTCGGGGTGCTGCGAGCCGCGCCGGGAGCGCCGGTGCCGACGCGCTCGTTGCCGGCGGGCTGATAATCGGTGCGCTGATTCGGCACCGGCCCGGCGGTTCCGCCGATGGCGACCAGGGCTCGGGCGAGTGCCGGGCGTCCGACCGCGCGCGCCGCGTGGTCATCGGCGAGCATCTCGACCAGGGCGGTGACCGCCGCGGTCGCGCGGCGTGCCGGAGGAAGCGGCAGCGCGGACTCCCACGCGACGAACGGCTGCACCACCAAT
>DASWUW010000756.1:0-1749 GCA_036406335.1 Trebonia sp. | reverse complement strand
AGTTCACCGGGCTGACAGTCACCCCGTACGTGAACCAGGCCGGGCGGCTGGGCTACTCGCTGCGGGCGTCCGGAGTCCGCGGCCTGGGCGGTCGCCCGTCTGGCCGACCCGGTCCGGACAACGGGCGGGAGACGGCGGCGTGAGCGGTGAGGCGCGGTCGTTCTCGCACGTCAGCTGTCATATCGGTGATGACTGGCAGGTGCGGTGCAGCACCTACGAGGACACGACGCCGATCCTGTCCCTCGTCGCCGGGCCCGCGACGGTCTCGCTCTCGACCAAGGGCAAGGAAGCGGGAGCGGGAGCGGTCGAGTTCGCCCGGGCGCTGGCCCGTGAGGCACGCCGGTTCCTCGAAGAGATGGAGCGGATGCGCGCCGAGCAGCTAACTGCAGCACCCAAGGCCGCTGGAACCGATGCGGCCTGACCTGGAAATAGGCGGGGCGGCTGGAGTTCGCACCTCCGGCCGCCCCCGGTCTCTCCCGGCAATCGAAGAGGACTCAACCATATGACTTCTCCCCTCAAGAAGCAGGTCGCCGGGCAGCCCCTGGCGCAAGTCGACAACCCCGACCCGTTCGCCCCGCCGGTCTGGCGGTCGCCCGTCTACCAGACCCCGCACTTCGTCATCCTCGTCGTGCAGCTCGTCCGCCTGGTCTGGCGCCTGGCGTGGTTCGCGCTCTCGCACCCGCTGCTCGACCTGAGTGGCACGGTGCTGGTCTTCACCTGGCTCAAGCTCGGCTGGCCGGGCCTGGTCGCCCTGGCGGCCTTCACCCTCGCCGCGCTGTGGCTGGCCTACCTGCTGGCACCGCGCTGGTTCGCCGAGCACGTCGTCCAGGCGGGGCGCGACTACTGGCGGCTTCGGTTCTACCGGCATCGCTGGACCGCCGCCATGACCCTCGCCGGGCTCGCCCCCTCGTACCGGGGCCGCGTCCTGGTGCCGGTCCTCGTCACTGTCCGGGCAGCCGGCGCGGTGGACCTCGTGACGGTCCGGCTGGTGACCGGGCAGGCCCCGGAAGCATTCGCCGACAAGACACCCAACCTGGCCCATGCCTTCGGGGCGCAGTTGTGCCGGGTCCGCCACTCGGCACCAGGGCTGGTGACGCTGGAGTTCGTCCGCTCCGACACCCTCGCCAACCCCATCAGCGCCCTGCACACCGGCCCGGTGGTGAACCTGGCCGCGCTTCCCGTGGGGCGCTGTGAGGACGGCAGCCCGTGGCGGCTGCGGCTGCTCGGCTCCCACGTGCTCATCGCCGGGGCCACCGGGTCGGGCAAGGGCTCGGTGATCTGGTCGGCCGTCCGGGCGATGCTGCCGGCCATCCTCGGCGGCTGGGCACAGGTGTGGGCGCTCGATCCCAAGCGGATGGAACTCGCCTACGGCCGGGACCTGTTCGCCCGCTACGCCGACACCGCGGCCGCCATGGTCGCCCTGCTCGAGGACGCGGTAACCGAGATGCACGACCGGGCCTCGAAGTTCGCCGGAACCACCCGGACGTTCACCCCTTCGGTCGCGTTCCCGTTCCTCGTGGTCCTGGTGGACGAGCTCGCGTTCCTCACCGCCTACCAGCCCGAACGGGACCTGCGTAAGCGGGCTGAGGCGGCGATAGCAACGCTGACCTCTCAGGGCCGGTCAGTCGGGGTGAGCGTGGTCGGCGCGCTGCAAGACCCCCGAAAGGACGTGATCAGTCTCCGCAACCTGTTCCCCACCCGGATCGCGCTGCGGCTGGACGAGTCCGACCAGGTGGACATGGTGCTCGG
>DASWUW010000755.1:0-1796 GCA_036406335.1 Trebonia sp. | reverse complement strand
GGCCGCCGAGATCGAGGTGCTGCCGTGCGGCCTGTGCGAGCAGGCCGAGCTGCTGCGCGACGGCCGCGCCGACGTGGCCCTGCTGCACACGCCGTTCAACTCGCTGGCCGGGTTTGACAACGAGGAGCTGCTGACCGAGGGACAGGTCGCCGTCCTGCCCGCCGGGCACCCCCTGGCCGCGCGCGCCGTCCTGACCCTGGCCGACATCGGTGACGTCCCCGGGCTTCCGCTCGCCCGCTGGCCCAGCCACGGCCGCTACTCCCCCGGGCCCGGCCCCGAGGTCCGTGACCTGACCCAGCTGGCCCAGCTGATCGCCCTCGGACGCACCGCGGCGGTCTTCCCCGCCTCCGCCTGCGCCTGGCTGTGGGCCGAGCATACCGCCGTGCCGCTGACCGACGCGCCCCTCGTCGTCACCCACATCGCCTGGCCCCCGCACAGCCGCTCCCTGGCCCTGGCCGGGCTGGTCCGCACGGCTGTCCGGTTGTAGGCACCGCTGGTTAACCCGCTTCTTGCTGTTATCTGGGCGGATCAGGCGAAGGCGCGCAGCTCCTCGTCGACGGGTGCCCCGGTCAGCCGGTTGGCCAGGGTCGACAGGGTGTAGGTGCCGATGCCGAGGACGACCTCCAGCGCCTGGCGCCGGGTGAAGCCATGGCCCAGGAACTCCTGCAGGCCCGCCGCGCCGGGATCGCCCGCCGAGTCGAGGAGCCGCAGGGTGAACGTGCGCAACGCCGCCAGCCGCGGGTCGGCCAGCGGGGCCGCCGCCCGCAGGGACCGGGCCAGGCCGGGATCCGCACCGAGCGCGGCCAGCCGGGCCGTGTGCATCGCCAGGCAGACGTGGCAGTCGTTGCGCGCGGCGATCGTCATGATCACTACCTCGCGGGCCAGCGGGTCCAGGGTGCACCCCTCGAACACCGCCGACAGCCGCAGGAAGCCGTCCAGGGTCTCCGGCGACTCGGCCAGCAGCGCCACCGCGGCGGGCAGGTAGCCCTGCTTCCCCGCGACCGCGGCCATGGTGCGGCGGGACGCGGGCGGTGCCGAGTCCAGGGTGTGTTCCGTGAACGTGGTCACGCTGTTCTCCCTTAAGATAGGTAACCAGGTTGTCTACTAAAGAAAGGTAAACCGGGTTGTCTATCTCGTCAAGCGGCGACGCCGGCGGCACGCCCGGCTGGGAGCTGCCGCTGCTCCTGCTAGCCGGGTTCCGCTCGGTGATCGACGAGGCCCACGGCGACCTGGCGGCCCGCGGGCACCCCGGCCTGCGGCCCGCGCACGGTTTCGCCCTGCAGGCCGTCGGAATGTCCGGCGCCACCGCGGCGGACGTCGGCCGCCGCCTCGGCGTCTCCAAGCAGGCCGCGGGCAAGACCCTCGACCGGCTAGCCGAGCTCGGCTACGTCACCCGGGGCGAAGAGGCGGGTGACCGGCGGCGCAAGCTCATCCGGGTCACCCCCCGCGGCTTCGAGGCCCTGACGCTGTCGGCCGAGGCCTTCGGCCGGGTCCGCGGCCGCTGGGCCTCGGTGCTGGGCCAGGACCAGGTCGCCAGCCTGGAAGCGAGCCTGCGCGCGATGACGCCCGGGCAGCCGCTGCGGCTCGACCTCCCCGGCTGGCTCAGCGGCTAACGGCAGCGCCGCGGGGAAACCGCTATCCGGCAGGCCTGCGCTTCTTGCTGTTATCTGGGCTTTGGCAGCTGAATTCTGTACTTCTCTGCCTGCTCACCGGTCGCGCCGCGCATCCGCTGAGCCGCCCGGTGCATGAGCCAGGTAATTTCCGAGTCAGCTGAAGGCGATGCCGGCCGAGGCACC
>DASWUW010000754.1:0-4268 GCA_036406335.1 Trebonia sp. | reverse complement strand
GGGTCGCCCGGATGATGATGTTCGGCCTGTACGCCCGGCCCGACCAGCCGCCGTTCAAGACCATCGCGCTGCACGGCCTGGTCCGCGACCAGTTCGGCAAGAAGATGTCCAAGTCGAAGGGGAACGTGGTCGACCCGATCGACTGGATGGACCGCTTCGGCACCGACGCGACCCGGTTCACCCTGGCCCGCGGATCCACTCCCGGCACCGACGAGGCGATCAGCGAGGACTGGGCGGCCGGATCGCGGAACTTCGGCAACAAGCTGTGGAACGCCACCCGGTTCGCGCTGCTGAACGGAGCGCGGAGCACGCCTTCGTTCGGGACCAGTCCGGGCGCGGCCGGCGGCGGCCCGCAGTTCGAGGGCGAGCCGGGTACCGCCGACCGCTGGATCCTGTCCCGTCTGTCGCACGTGATCGCCGAGGTGGACGGGCTGCTGGAGCAGTTCGAGTTCGGCAAGGCGTGCGAGGCGCTGTATCACTTCGCCTGGGACGAGTTCTGCGACTGGTACCTGGAGCTGGCCAAGGTGCCGCTAGCCAGCGGAGACGCGACCGCGGCGGCCACCACGAGGCAGGTCCTGGGGTTCGTCCTGGACCAGATGCTGCGGCTGCTGCACCCGGTCATGCCGTTCCTCACCGACGAGCTGTGGTGCGCGCTGACCGGCGAGGACTCGGTGATGATGGCGGCCTGGCCGATCTACGAGTTCACCGACGCGGCCGCCGAGGCCGAGCTGGGCTCGCTGATGCGGCTGGTGACCGAGGTGCGCCAGTTCCGCTCCGGCCAGGGACTGCGGCCGGCCCAGCGGGTCCCGGCCCGGCTGGCCGGCCTCGAGGCGACGCCGCTGGCCGGGCACGAAGAATCGGTCCGGGCGCTACTGCGGCTGACCGTCCCCTCCGGCGCGTTCACGCCGGGCGCGTCCCTGACCGCGGAGGGCGTCACGGTCGAGCTCGACCTGGCCGGGACGGTGGACGTCGCCGCGGAGCGCAAGCGGCTCGAGCGGGACCTGGCGGCCGCGCGCAAGGAGGCGCAGTCGATGACGGCCAAGCTCGGCAACGAGGCGTTCACCGCGAAGGCCCCGGCCGCGGTCATCGACAAGTCCCGGCAGCGGCTGGCGGCGGCGGAAGCGGACGTGTCCCGCCTGGAGTCTCGCCTCGCCAGCCTGTCCTGACCCCGCGGCGTCGCCCGGGGGACGACCCCCGGACCCCCGAAGATAGGCTGAATTACGTGGATGAATTCGCGGGACGGCTGCGCGAGGTAGAGCTGGAGATCGGGTCCCGGCGGGCGGAGCACCAGATCGACCCGACCCTGGACCGGGTCGCCGCGCTGGCCAGCCTGCTCGGCGACCCGCAGCGCACGTTCCCGGTGGTGCACGTCACCGGGACCAACGGCAAGACGTCGACCACCCGGATGATCGAGACCCTGCTGCGCGAGCGCGGCCTGCGGACCGGGCGGTTCACCTCGCCGCACCTGGTCTCCATGCGCGAGCGGATCTCCGTGGACGGGATGCCGCTGTCGGCCGAGCGCTTTATCGAGCTCTACGAGGAGATCGCCCCCTACGTGCGGCTGGTGGACGCCCAGCAGCCGGCCCCGATGTCCTTCTTCGAAGTGCTTACCGGGATGATGTTCGCCGCCTTCGCCGACGCTCCGGTGGACGTGGCGGTGATCGAGGTAGGCATGGGCGGCCGCTGGGACGCGACCAACGTGGCCGACGGTGCGGTGGCGGTGATCACGCCGGTCGCGCTGGACCACATGCAGTGGCTGGGCGACACGGTCGAGGCCATCGCGACCGAGAAGTCCGGGATTATCAAGCCGGGCGCGACCGCCGTCATCGCCCAGCAGCCCGCCCCCGAGGCGGCGGAGATCCTGCTGCAGCGGGCCGCGGCCGTCGGCGCCACCGTGGCCCGCGAGGGATTCGAGTTCGGCGTGCTCGCCCGCGAGCTCGCGCTCGGCGGCCAGCAGCTCGTGCTGCAGGGGCTGCGCGGTACCTACGCCAGCGTCTTCCTGCCGCTGTTCGGCGCGCACCAGGCGTCCAACGCGGCCTGCGCGCTGGCCGCGGTGGAGGCCTTCGCGGGCGTGTCCGAGACGGTGGCCGCCAATGCCGGGCCGGACGAGGACGGGCGGGACACGATCACCCTCGGACCCGGCCTGTCGTCGGCGGGCCTCGACCCGGACCTGGTCCGGGCCGGCTTCGCCGCGGTCAGCTCGCCCGGACGGCTCGACGTGCTGCGGCGCTCGCCCCTGGTGATCGCCGACGCCGCGCACAACCCGGCCGGCCTGGCGGCGACGCTGCAGGCGCTGACCGAGAACTTCGACTTCGAGCGGATCATCGGCGTGGTCGCGGTGGCCGAGGACAAGGACGTCGAGGGCATGCTGGCCGAGCTCGAGCCGGTGCTGGCCGAGATCGTCGTGACCACCAACTCCTCGCCCCGGACGATGCCGGTTTCAGAGCTGGCCGAGCTGGCCCGCGACTACTTCGGCGAGGACCGGGTGCGGACGGCCGAGCGGCTCGACGACGCGCTCGATCTCGCCGTGTCCCTGGCCGACGACGCCGACGCCGGTCCCGACGCGGGCCTCCCCGGCTCGACCGCCGTGCTGATCACCGGTTCCGTCGTCACCGCGGGGGACGCCCAGCTGCTGCTCGCCCCGGCCAGCGCCGTCGGCACCAGCGCCAACGCCGGCTACCGATCAAGGCAAGGAGACCGCTCGTGAAACGGCTGCTCGTCACCGTGCTGTCCATGGAGGCGGTCGTCGTCCTCCTCGCGATCGTCCCGGCCAAGCAGCTGGGCCACGCGAGCATCGGCACCGCGGCCGCGGTCTGCGGTGCCATCGCGGTCGTTGCGATCCTGCTGTGCCGCTACGTCGGCCGGGGGCGGACCGCCCTGTACGTCGGCTCGGTGTTCCAGGTCGCGGTCATCGCGGCCGGCGTGCTGATCTCCGCGATGTACGTCCTCGGCGCGATCTTCGCCGCACTCTGGTTCACCGGGATCTGGCTGGGCCGCAAGTGGGAACGCGACCCGGTAAGTCCCGGCCCGGCCTGACCGCACCGCCTGCCCGCACCGCCTGCCCGCACCGCCTGCCCGGTACCGCCGTCCCGGCCCGGCCGCGGGCGGAGCCGCGCCCCGGTAGGCTCGGGCGTGACCGCGGTAAGCAAACGCCGGTAAAAGCGAACGCAAGGAGCAGTAGTGTCACAGCGGACCCTTATCCTGATCAAGCCGGACGGCGTCCAGCGCAACATCATCGGGGAGGTAATTTCCCGAATTGAGGCCAAGGGGCTGAAGGTGGTCGCGCTCGAGCTGCGCACAATCGATACTGACGCCGCGCACTCGCACTACGCCGAGCACGCGGAAAAAAGCTTTTTCGGCGAGCTGGTCAATTTCATCACGTCCGGCCCGCTGGTCGCGATCGTGGCCGAGGGCGAGCGGGCCATCGAGGCGTTCCGCGCGCTGGCCGGCGCGACCGACCCGGTGAAGGCCGCGCCCGGCACCATCCGCGGCGACTACGCCCTCCAGGTGTCCCAGAACATCGTGCACGGCAGTGACTCCCCGGACTCGGCGGAGCGGGAGATCAAGATCTTCTTCCCCGAGCTTTCCTGACCGTCCCGCGCCAGCCGGATAGCCCGGGCCGGCCGCGACCCCGGCTGGCGGTCGCGGCCGGCCCGGGCAATGGCTTTCCGCCGCGCATTACGCGGAGCGGTCAAACCCCCGCGAATCAGACGCGCATCGTGAGAAACTCGTCAGCGGCGCCTCATAATTCGCCAGCCATAAGCTGAGTGCCAAATGGCTAAGGGGGCGCTAGCGGTCATCTACTGTTTTTTCCGCTAGGCTCGGCACCGTTCGCTAATGCCTGATAACCGGAAGGGGTGCCGCACCCCGTGAGCAATGCGCTGACGTTCCTCGGCCGCGACCTGGCGGTCGACCTCGGCACCGCCAACACCCTGGTCTACGTGCGGGGGCGGGGGATCGTCCTCAACGAGCCGAGCGTGGTCGCCCTCAACACCAACAACGGCCAGGTGGTCGCGGTCGGAGTCGAGGCTAAGCGGATGATCGGCCGGACTCCGGGCAATATCGTGGCCGTCCGGCCGCTCAAGGACGGCGTGATCGCGGACTTCGACGTCACCGAGCGCATGCTGCGGTACTTCATCCAGAAGGTGCACAAGCGAGCCCGGATGGCCAAGCCGCGCATCGTCGTCGCCGTGCCCAGCGGTATCACCGGCGTCGAGCAGTCCGCGGTCAAGGAAGCCGGCCACCAGGCCGGGGCGCGCCGGGTCTAC
>DASWUW010000753.1:0-3020 GCA_036406335.1 Trebonia sp. | reverse complement strand
GCGTCGTCCACGCCGCGGAATTCGGCGTGCAGCTGCTTCAGGTTCTCCGCTTCCGCGACGGTCGCCCGGACCGCGCCGTCGTACCCGGCTACCAGCACGTACACAGGCGTTCCCTTCCCTGTCGCGGCCGGCCGGGCGCCGCGTCCGGAACCGGCGGCGGAATGGTCGCAGCCGCTCTCGTGGTTACGGTATTGACACTGGCCTATCCCCAGGGAGTTCCGATGAGCCGTACCGTACTGGTCCCCGATGCCACCCATCCCATCACTATCACCCCCACCGGCAAGCACGTGACCGTCCGCCTGGGCGGAACCGTGGTGGCGGAGACTGACAACGCGCTGTCCCTGGCCGAGGCGTCCTACCCGGTGGCGCAGTACGTCCCGCTCGACGATGTCGACCAGTCGCTGCTCGAGCGCACCACCACCCAGACCTACTGCCCGTACAAGGGCGACGCCAGCTACTACACGGTCAACACCCCGGACGGCACCGAAACGGACGTCATCTGGACCTACGAGCACCCGTACCCGTCGGTCGCGGAGATCGCCGGCCACGTGGCCTTCTACCCGGACCGCACCGAGATCACCGTCAGCTAAGACTTCTAGCCGGCCGGAAGTCCCCGCGGCCGGCTAGACCAGCGTGCTCAGCGGGTTCTCGATGCGGGCGGTGAACGCCGCCAGCCAGCGGGCCGCCAGCGCCCCGTCGATCGCCCGGTGGTCGACGGACAGCGTGCAGCGCATGACCGTCGCGGGGACGACCGCGCCGTTGGCCACGACCGGCTGCGGCCGGGCCGCGCCGACGGCGAGGATGGCGGACTGCGGCGGGTTGATGATCGCGGTGAACCCGGGTGTCCCGTACATGCCCAGGTTGGAGACCGTCAGGGTGCCGCCCTCGAGCTCGCCTTGCCGCAGCTTCCGGTCTCTGGCCCGCTGCGCCAGGGCGGCCGATTCCCGGGCGACCGCGGACAGCCGCTTGCTTTCGACGCCGCGCAGCACCGGGGTCACCAGGCCGGTCCCGGTCGCGACCGCTATCGCCAGGTCGACCGACCGGTAGGCCAGCAGACCTTCGTCGGTCCAGGTCACATTGGCTTCGGGCACGTCGCCGAACGCGGCCGCGGCCGCCGCGAGCACGAAGTCGTTGACTGACACCTTGACCGCCCCCGGACCGCCGGCGGCAGCCGTGTCGTTCACCTGGCGGCGCAGTGCCAGCAGCGTGTCCACCAGGCACTCAGCGGTCAGCGAGAAGTGCGGGATGGTCGTCGTCGACTGTGTCAGCCGCCGGGCGATCGCCCGCCGCATCGGCGTGTGCGGGATCAGCGTCGCGCCGTCCGGGACCGCCGCGTCCGCGTTCGTCTCGACCGCCGCGACCGCGTTCGTCTCGACCGCGACCGCCGCATCCGTCTCGACCGCTGCGACGGCGTCCGTCTCGACCGGGCCGGAAGCCGCGGGACCGGCGGCGAGGAAGCGTTCCAGGTCGCGCCGGACGATCCGCCCGTTAGGCCCGGTCCCGGTGAGCCGTGCGAGGTCGACGCGGCGCTGGCCGGCGACCTTGCGCACTAGGGGACTGGCGAAGAGCCGGCGGCCGGCCGCCGGATCCGGGTGCCCGTTGGCTGCGGGCCCGCTCCCGCCCGCCGTTGCCGCGGCCGGGACCGCGGAGCCCGCGGCGGGGACCGCGGAGCCGGCTGGCCCGGCAGGAGCGGGCGCGGCGGCGTCGGCCACCCCGAGTGCCGTGTCGATATCGGCGTCGGTCTCGCCGGGAGCGACGAGGACCGCGATCGGGTCCCCGATCTGCCCGCTGTCACCCTCGCCGAGGACCAGGCGGCCGATGACGCCTGCTTCCTCGGCGGCGTACTCGACGAGTGCCTTCTCGGTCTCGATCTCCGCGACCGGGGTGCCGGCCGTCACGGCGTCGCCGGGGCGGACCAGCCAGCTGGCGATGGCCGCCTCGGTCGCGCCGGCCAGCACGCTCGGCATCCGCAGCACGGTCGCCATCAGCGGTCCGCTCCGCTGTTCCCGGGGGTGTCGCTGCCTCCGGCAGCGGAGCCGAAGCCGTCCCGGATCTGCAGCAGCGCTGCGGCCACGTCCTGCGTTCCGGCGATCGCGGCCCGTTCCAGGACCTTCGAGATTGACGGCGACGACTCCGCGCCGGTGACCCGCTGGACCGGCTGGTCGAGCCAGTCGAAGAGCCGGCGCTGGATCTCGTCCGCCAGCCAGCCGCCGTAGGAGGTGCCCAGGGCGCCCTGCTCGACGATCAGCACCGCGTTGGTCTTCCTGACCGATGCCTCCACGGTGTCCCAGTCCAGGGAGGCGCGGTCCAGGAACCGCAGGTCGATCAGTTCGGCGTCGACCCCGGTGCGCTCGATCGCCTCCGCGGCGGCCGCCACCATGGACAGGTAGCTGAGTACGGTGACCTCCGACCCGGCGCGGCGCACCGCGGCCCGGCCGAAGGGGATCTGGTAGTCCAGGTCATCGACCGGGATGTCGCCTTCGGTGCCGTACAGGTCGACGTGCTCGAGCATCAGCACCGGGTCGTCGACCATAAGCGCGGCGTTCATCAGGCCGATGTAGTCGAACGGGGTGGACGCGGCCATGATCCGCCAGCCCGGTGAGGTGGCGAAGATCCCGGCCGGGTCCATCAGGTGCTGCGACCCGTACCCGGAGCCCATCGCGATCTTGGTCCGCAGCACCAGCGGCACCGGGTTCCGGCCGCCGAACATGTGCCGGGCCTTGCCGATCTGGTTGAACACCTGGTCAGCGGCGACCCACAGGAAGTCCGGGTACATGAACTCCACGACCGGGCGGAACCGGGTGTCGAGCGCGAGGCCGCCGCCCAGCCCGGCGAACGCGTTCTCGCTGATCGGGGTGCCGAGTATCCGGTCCGGATACTTGGCGGCCAGGCCCCTGGTCGCGCCGTTGGTGCCGCCGCCCAGCTTGTGCACGTCTTCGCCGAGGACGACGATGCGGGGGTCGTCCCCCATCCGGCGGTCCATCACCGCCGCCACCGCGTCAATGAACTTCCCCCGCCGG
>DASWUW010000752.1:0-4173 GCA_036406335.1 Trebonia sp. | reverse complement strand
GGCGTCGGCGTCGGCCTGCCGCCCGACCCGGCGGAACTCGCCCCGCACGAAGTCGGCCCGGTCGCTCGCCCGGGTGATCTTAGGGCAGTCGACCTGCCGGGCCCCGGCCTTGACCAGGTCGCCGACGAGGGCCTTGTTCTTGGCCCCGCCCGCGTGGGTGACGATCACGGCCGCGTCCGGCGCCGGGTGGGCCGTGTACCGGGTGAGCTCGGCCGCGGTCTCCTTGACCGCGTTCTGGGCGTTCCGCACGATCACCACCGCGCCCCCGCCGAACAGGCTGGGCGAGGTGAGCGCGGCCAGCTCTCCCTGGCCGAGCGCGGCCGCCTCCAGGTCGTGCAGGTCGCCGCCGTCCGCTCCCCCGCTGGCCTCGGCCAGCGCGGCCCGGGCCCCCGCTACCGCCTCGCGGACGGCGCGGTCGACCAGGAACTCCTCCTCGCCCGCGACCAGCGTGACCGGCACCAGGTTCGCCATGTCCGCAAGCATGCCATGTCCCCGGCGTGTGCCGGCCCGGGCGTGCCGCACAGTCCCTGCAGGGGCATCGTCGCAAGACGATGGGCATTTAGGCACCCAAGAGTGTGCCCAAACGTCCACTATCTGGCTGATTCGGAAGATGGCGGATCGTTAGGAGGACCAGGATGCGCGTGACGATCCCCTATCTTCCGGGGCGCTGGCGCGGTGGCTGCAAGCGGTCCCGAGAAGTCCCGGCAGGCGGCCGACAACCCCATGATTACCGGAAGCGACGGAGGAAGGGGCGCGGACGGAGCCAGGTCGGACGCGGGTCGAGCTGGGGTTACGGGGTGACGGGTTCGCCGCCGCGCCAGACACGGCGGGGGGTCAGGCCGTAGTTCCAGGCGAAGGCGCCCTCGTGGTCGGCGTCCCACAAGACGATGTCGGCCAGGCGGCCGCGGAGCATGGCGCCGCGGTCGGGGGCGCGCAGGGCGTAGGCGCCGCCGAGGGTGGCGGCGCGCAGCGCCTCGGTCACCGACAGGCCCAGGTAGCCGACGGCCAGGGCGATGACCAGGGGCATGGAGGTGATGCCGACGCCGCCGGGGGTGTGATCGGAGCCGAGCGCGAGCACCACGCCCTTGTCCAGCAGGGCGCGGACCGGCGGCCGGGTCCCGCGCTGGAGCGAGGTGCCGGGAGTGACCACCGCGGCGACGCCGCCGCGGGACAGGGCCGCGACGTCCTCGTCGGTCGCGGAGTGGAGCAGGTCGGCGGACGCGCAGCCGAGCTCGGCGGCGACCCGGGCCGCGCCGCTGCGGCCGTTCCCGGACGCGTGCAGCCGGGGCAGCAGCCCGGCCCGGCGGCCCGCGTTGAGGATCCAGCGGGCCTCCTCCTCGGTGAACCGGCCGTCCTCGCAGTTGACATCCACGCTGTCGGCGCCCACGGCGGCGGCGTCCGCGCACCAGGACGACACCGCGTCGATGTAGTCGCTGCGGCGGCCGAAGAACTCCGGGGGCACCATCTGGGCCGCGTAGAACGTGACGTGCACCCGCGGCATGCCCGGCTCGTTCTCCAGCGAGCGGAGCATCCGGACGTCGGCCAGCTCGCCGTCCCGGGTGAGGTGGTAGCCGGTCTTGGCCTCGATCGTGGTGGTGCCGGACTGGAGCCAGCAGGCGAGCCGCTCGCGGACGTGATTGCACAGCGTCCAGGGGTCGGTTCCCCGGGTCACGGTGATGGTGGAGGAGATCCCGCCGCCGGCCGCGGTGATCTCGGAGTCCGACAGGCCGGTGGACCGCATGGCGAGCTCGGCGTAGCGGTTCCCCGCGTAGACCGGGTGGGTGTGCGCGTCGATCAGGCCGGGGGTGACCAGGCCGCCGCCCAGGTTCTCGACCATGTCGACGTCGACGATGTCGTCGACCACGCCGGGGACACTGCGGGGCAACTCGGAGGACGGACCGACCCAGGCGATCCGGTCGTCGGAGATCAGGATGGCGGCGTTGCTGATGATCTCAGACCCGGTCCAGAGCCTGCCGATGCTGGTAAGCAGCCGGGCGGTCACAGAGTCACCCCGGCGCTCCGGGAATCCCGGGGCTCGGTTCCAGCCATCATGAGCGGCCACCTGCCATGCATGTTAGATGTCGGCGCTGACCGTGCTTACTGAACGCGAACCGGGCGCACGAGCGAATAAGATCGCTATCGTACGCTCGGTCACGCATATCGGTTCCGTCACGGTATTGCACCAGAGGGGGTCCTCACAAGTCCCCCGGGCGGGTGTCTTGTCCCGGTTAGACCACCGCGAACGGCTGGAGTTCGGCGGCGAGCTCCGGGGGTACGCGGGCCTCGATGAGGGTCCCGTCGGGGCCGTGCTCGGTCCGCGTCACCTCGCCCGCGGCGTGCGCCCGGGCGACCAGGTCACCCCGGCTGTAGGGAACGCTGACCCGGACCAGGCGGTCCCGTTCGGGCAGCCCCTTCTCGATCGCGGCCCAGAGCCCGGCCAGTCCCTCGCCGGTCTTGGCCGAGACGAGGACCGAGCCCCGTTCGCACAGCTGGAGTGCCTTGAGCGTTACCGGGTCAGCGTCATCGATCTTGTTGATCACGACGAGCTCGGGTACGTTCCGCGCTCCGATTTCGGCTAGTACCGTGCGCACCGCGGCCAGCTGGGCCTGCGGGTCGGCGTCGGAACCGTCCACCACGTGCAGGATCAGGTCCGCCTCCTTGGCCTCCTCCAGCGTGGAGCGGAAGGCGTCCACCAGCTGGTGCGGCAGGTGCCGGACAAACCCGACGGTGTCGGTCAGCGTGAACGGGTGGCCGGCGGCCGTCTTGGCCTTGCGCACGGTCGGGTCGAGGGTGGCGAACAGCGAGTCCTCCACCAGCACCCCGGCTCCGGTCAGCGCGTTGAGCAGGCTGGACTTGCCCGCGTTGGTATAACCCGCGATGACCACCGACGGCACGGCGTTGCGCTTGCGCTGGCTGCGCTGCACCTCACGGCCGGTCTTGAACGTCGCGATGTCGCTCCGCAGCCGGGAGATCCGGGTCCTGATCCGCCGCCGGTCGGTCTCGATCTTGGTCTCACCGGGACCACGGGTCCCGATGCCGCCGCCGCCGGCCACCCGGCCGCCGCCCTGCCGGGACAGCGACTCGCCCCAGCCGCGCAGCCGCGGCAGCATGTACTGCAGCTGGGCCAGCTCGACCTGGGCCTTGCCCTCACGGCTCTTGGCGTGCTGGGCGAAGATGTCCAGGATCAGCGCGGTGCGGTCGATCACCTTGACCTTGACCACGGTCTCGAGGTGGCGCAGCTGGCCCGGGCTCAGCTCGCCGTCGCAGATCACCGTGTCCGCCCCGGTCGCCGACACGATGCCGGCCAGCTCGTTCGCCTTGCCCGAGCCGACGTAGGTGGCGGCATCGACCTTGGTGCGCCGCTGGATCAGGCCGTCGAGCACCACGGAACCCGCGGTCTCGGCCAGGCGGCTCAGCTCGGTGAGCGAGTTCTCCGCGTTCGCCTGCGTGCCCTCGGTCCAGACGCCGATCAGCACCACGCGCTCGAGGCGCAGGGCACGGTACTCGACCTCGGTGACATCGGTGAGTTCGGTGGAGAGCCCCGCCACGCGGCGCAGCGCGTGCCGCTCCTCCAGGTCGAGCTCTCCGGTCGCGGCGTCCAGGTCACGCTCGCCGTAAGCAGTTGTCATTGTCCTCCAGACTCAGCTTGTTCCACGATGGTGCCACCATCAGCAGAACCCGTCACCTTATTAACAACCGGGCGGGCCGCGATGTGCCCGGCCCGTCTCTCTTCCGGTCCCGGGACTTGGCGTGCACACTGCTGGTAGCGATCAGACTGCGGAGGTGCGATGGCAACGACTCCCGTCCAGCAGGCCGACACCGGGCCCGGGCTCAAGCGCTCCCTGTCGATCTGGCAGGCGGTCGGCCTGTCGCTGGCCCTGATGGCGCCGTCCATGGCGGCGAACATCAACCCCCAGGGCGCGGCCGGGGCCGGGCGGGCGGTGCCGCTGGCCTTCCTCGTCGCGGCGGTCGGCGTGCTGTTCGTGGCCTACACGTTCGCCCGGCTGTGCCAGTACTACCGGCACTCCGGGTCGGTCTACGCGTTCGTCGGCGCGACGCTGGGGCCGCGGGCGGGGGTGATCGCGGGCTGGGGGCTGGCCGGGACCTACGTGTTCTACGCGGTGACCACGGCGGCGGCGGCCGGGATCTTCGGCACCGGGCTGCTCGACTCGC
>DASWUW010000751.1:0-2521 GCA_036406335.1 Trebonia sp. | reverse complement strand
CGTTGCCGGGCCTCGTCGGCGCTGCGCATCGCTTCCGCCAGAGCGGCCGTGGCCTGCTCGGCGCGGTCGCGCGCGCTGGCGGTCTCCTGCCGCGCCGCCGCGCTGACCGCCGCCGCCTCGTCCCGCGCCGCGCGCCCGGCTTCCTCCGCCGTCCGGGCCCGGCCGACCAGGTCGGCCAGGTCGTGCTCGAACGCGGCGGTCCCCTCCGCGAGGGCCCGCTCCGCCGCGGTGGCATCCTCGGCCAGCTGCTCAGCGGCGGCGTCAGCGGCAGCGCGGAGCTGGACCGCCTCGTCCCGGTCCCGTTCGGCCGCGAGCTGCGCGCGCCGGGCCCGGGCCGATTCCTCGGCCGCCTGGGCCAGCTCGCGGCCCGCCCGGCTGGCGATCGTGGCGATCTCCAGGTCGAGCGCGGCCGGGTCGGCCAGGGCGGTGAGCTGCTCGCCGATCCCCGCGTAGAGCTCCCGTTCCGCCCCCAGGCTGGCCAGGGTCGCCGCGTGCTGCCGCCGGGCCTGCTCCAGCAGTTCGCCGGCCCGCCGCTTGGCGCTGCTCACCGGGCTGGGATCCCGAACGGGGGCGGCTGACCCCGCACGGCTCCCGTAACTCCCGTTCCGCTGGCCGGCCTCCGGACCGTCCTCGTGGCCGGACTCCCCGTCCGGCGCGGTGACACCCACGCCGGCCCGCCGCGCGGGCGCGCCCCGCAGCACGACCCAGCGGTTGCGCGCGTTGTGCACCGGGCCGCCGCCGTACTCCGGCGGATCCGCCTGCAGGCAGTACTCCTTCTGACGGCCTGACCCGGTCACCCGTCCGGCCGCCCGGGGCCGGGTGCAGCCGGGCCAGATGCACCGGTCGGACGCGGAATCGGTGTTTTCTATTACGGACACGGGCAGTGATCTTATCAGTCTAACAACGTTTGATAGAGAGATAATTAGTGAGAAAGAAAAGAGAATTTGGCTCGCATGATCTCCTCACTCCCGATACGGTTCAATATGATGACTGTTGACCATGAGCACCGAAGCCCCGCCGCTAGCGGCCCGGCATAGGAGATCGCGCCGTGATGCAAGCGCCGCCCGGCATCTTCGCCCTCTACACGCACGAGGGGCCGCCCCGCCGAGTGTCCAGAAAGTCGGTGATCGCCTTCAGCGACGACGGAGCGGCGCTCGTGGCCGGACAATACGGCAGCCTTGTCCAAGCCGGCCAGCTTGCGGCCTTCGACCGCCTGACCGACGGCGGTGACGGCTCTGAGTTCACCGCATTGATCCCGGCTGGCGGCTGGCGCATCGAGCACACCCGGGACGACGGCACTACCCAGAGCGAACCGCTCGTCGCCTGGGCGATCACCGGGGCTGGCCGGGTCACCCCGCTCTGCATCGACGGCGACAACCTCGTGATGGACACTATCGACTACAGCGGCCGGTTTCGGGTCTACCACCCTGACGGCACCGCCCCCCAGCCAGGTACGGACCCGGAAACTGACCCGTCAGACCAGAGACAATGACCGATGGCAACACGCCACCAGAGTGTCGGACCACACTTCAGCGGCGCCCTGACCGGCAGATTCAGCGAGAACCGGCATTGACCGAGCAGCTGCGGACGCAGGCGCGCGTCGGGCAGGCGGGCTCGCAGGAGGAAAGTGCGGTGGGGGAGGAAAGCGCCGGGCAGGACATCCGGCCCGGCGGAACTGATACCGGGCTGTACCGGCCAGCGGACTTCGTCCTGCCCGCGGCGGCGGCCGACCTCATCCGGGAGGCGGTGCCGGAGAACACCGCCCTGTCCTACTGGTCACGCTGGCGCTCGTTCGAGACCTGGTGCCGGGCCGCGGGGCGAGTTGCGCTGCCCGCCACCGCGCAGACGGTGGCGGCCTACCTGACCTACCTGGCGGTGGACCGGCACCTGAAGGCGACCACGGTGGACGCGCACCTGACGGCGGTCCGCGCGGTGCACCGGGGGGCGGGCGCGGCGGTGCCGGACGGACTGACCGCGCGCAAGGTGGTGGTCGCGGCCCAGCGCCGGGAGGCCGCCCGCGACGGCCGCTACGGGCCGCGCCAGGCCGTGCCGCTCGTGGCCGCCGACCTGCCCGCCGTCGTCGCCGCCTGCGGTCAGGAGACCGCGGCGGGGCGGCGCGACCGGGCGGTGATCCTGCTCGGCTTCGCGCTGCTGGCCCGCCGGTCGGAGCTGGCCGCCCTCAACCTCAGCGATATCGAGCATGTCCCCGGGGCCGGACTGGCGGTGACCATCCGCGCCTCCAAGACCGACCAGGCCGCCCGCGGGGTCGTCCGCCGGATCCACTACGCGTCGGCCGAGGCGGTCTGCCCGGTTCGCGCCGTCCTGGCCTGGACCGCCTGCCTGGCCGGGCGCGGCATCACGGCCGGCCCGCTGTTCACCCGGGTCGACCGCTGGGGCAATCTCGGCGCCGGCTCCGGCGGCCGGTACCAGGCGGCCCGGGACGGGCGGCTCCGCCCGCAGGCGGTCGCCGGCATCGTCACTGCGGCCTGTGCCGCCGCCGGGCTGGCGATCCCGGGCGCGC
>DASWUW010000750.1:0-17457 GCA_036406335.1 Trebonia sp. | reverse complement strand
CCGCCGACGTGGACCTGGCCGCCGGGTCGGCTGGCATGGTGCGCCGGCTGGCCGCCGCGGCGGCCGCCGCGGGCCGGCCGGCCCGGGTCCACCTGAAGGCCGACACCGGGCTCAGCCGGGGCGGCGCCACCGCCGCCGACTGGCCGGGCCTGCTGACCGCGGCCGCGCGTGCCCGCGACGACGGCCGGATCGTCATCACCGGAATCTGGTCGCACTTCGCCTCGGCCGACGATCCGGGTAACCCGTCGACCGGGGCCCAGCTGGCCGCGTTCAAGGAAGCCCTGGCGACCGCGGAGAGCGCGGGCATCACCCCCCAGCTGCGGCACATCGCCAACACCGCTGCCGCCCTCGACGTGCCGGAGGCGCGCTATGACCTGGTCCGGGTCGGCGGCGGCAGCTACGGCCTGGCTACCCTGCCCGGCGGACCGCCCGGCTGGCTGCGGCCCGCGATGACCGTGACGGCCCGGCTGGCCCTGGTCAAGCGGGTCCCGGCCGGAACCGGGGTATCGTACGGGCACCGGTACGTGACCCCGCGCGAGACGACACTGGGGCTGGTACCGCTCGGCTACGCCGACGGGATCCCGCGTACCGCGGCCAACCAGCCGCTGGTGTTCGCCCGCGGCCGCCGGTGGCCGATCGCGGGCACCGTCTGCATGGACCAGCTGGTCGTCGACTTCGGCGACGAGCCGGTGGCGGAAGGAGATGAGGTAGTGCTCTTCGGGCCCGGGGACAACGGGGAATCAACCGCCCAGGAATGGGGGGACACGCTCGGCACGATCTCCTACGACATCGTGACCGGCATCGGCGCCCGCGTGCCGAGACTGCCCCATGAGTAGCCCGGCCGGGAGCGGCGGACCGCGCATCTCGCTCACCGTGTCCACCGCGGCGCAGATGCGCGCGCTCGGCCGCCGCCTCGCGACCCTGCTGCGCGCCGGGGACCTGATCATCCTCAGCGGCGGGCTCGGCGCGGGCAAGACCACGCTGACCCAGGGCATCGGCGCGGGCCTGGGGGTGCGCGGGCCGGTCACCTCGCCTACGTTCGTGATCGCGCGGGTGCACCCGTCCCTGGTGCCGCCCCTGGACGGGCCGGACGGCCCGTCCGGCGCCGCCGGCGGACAGGCCGAGACGGGACCCGCACTGGTGCACGCCGACGCCTACCGCCTCGGCAGCGTGCTCGAGCTCGACGACCTGGACCTGGACGCCGACACCGCCGCCGCGGTGACGGTGGTGGAGTGGGGCGAAGGGCTGGCCGAGGGGCTGGCGGCCGACCGCCTGGAGATCACCATCATCCCGGACACCACCGTCATCCCGGACACCGCCGCGTCCGGCGCGGACGCCGACGACTCGCCTGCGGACAGCCCGCGTACGGTGCTGATCTGCGCGCTCGGCGAGCGGTGGGAAGGCATCCAGTTGCCCCTCGCGGACAGCGTTAATCGTCTATAGTTCGGCTTTGTACCGTTCCGATTGGCCTGTTCTACCTGGTCTTTAGGTCACCAAGCGCACCGGAGGCATGCCGTGACTCAGCCTGAGTCGTTCCCCGGCCGGCCGCGTGGCCGCCGGGCCCGTCCAGACGGCGACGCGCCCGAATGGCAGGGGTTCGAAGCCACACCGCAGGACCAGCGGGAATTTCCCGACCTCGCCCCGGTCCGCCCGCGGGAGGCCCGGGTGCGCGACGGACGGATGCCAGCGGGACAGCAGGAGCAGGGCCCGCCGCCGGGCGGCTACGGGGCCGGCCCGCCCGAGGGCGGCCAGTACGGTGCCGGCCAGTACGGTGCCGGCCAGTACGGCGCCGGCCAGTATCCCGGGGGCGGCCAGTACGGGCAGGCACCCTGGGAGGGGCAGTCGTGGCCGGGACAGCCGGACTCGGCGCCGCCCTCGCGGTACGAGACCCCGGCGCCGCAGGCACCCGCGCCGCTCCCGCCGGAGCGGCCGCAGCGGGCCGGGGCCCGGCGGAAGCAGGCAAACGACACGCCGTCCTGGGCCGAGCCCGATTCAGTGGAGGCGTTCTCCGAGCGCTGGCACCAGCGCGGTCTCGACTCGCGCGACGAACAGCGGGAAAACCGCCGCGGCCGCCGCCGGCTGCTGATCGCGGGCGGCGCGACGCTGGTCCTGGTGATCGCGGCGGCGGCCTACCTGCTGAGCGGCGGACCGGGCGCGGCCAAGCTCGGTTTCGGTAGCTTCGTGACCAACTTCCTCCCCGGGGAGCTGCAGCAGGTGCCGGACCCGTGCACCGCGGTCCCGGCGGCGACGCTGAACCAGTACCTGCCGGGCAAGCTCAAGCAGGCCGCCCCGCCGCTGAACTCCGGGGCCAACACCGAGTGCACCTGGACGCTGGACAACGCGCCGACCTACCGGGTGCTCCAGGTGCAGCTGCAGGCCTACTCGCCCAGCGGGCTCGCTTCCGGAAACGGCAGCGCCACGTTCGCCGCGGAGGACGCCTACCAGTCGTTCGAGAACGGGTTCGCCAACCCGGGGCCGAAGAGCGGGCAGCCCAAGGCGGTGGTGACCGACCTGTCCGGCCTGCCCGGCGGCAGCCAGACCTCCGCCTTCCAGGCCACCCAGGTGTTCAACCGGGGCGGTGCGACCACGGACGTGGCCAACGTCTTCATCCGCTACCGCAACGTCATCATCACCGTGGTGGTGGACGGTCTCGACCAGACCAGCGGGGGCAAGAAGTACGGCCCGGTAGCGACGAGCGACCTCACCGCCGCCGCCAGCGCGGTCGGCAGGCAAATGGCGGCTCAGATCGCCAAGTAGTCGCCGCTGCGGCTACCCTCGTTCTTCGTGCTGCTGCTCGGACTTGACACCGCGACACCAGCGGTGACGGTCGCGCTGCATGACGGCGGCCAGCCGCTGGCCCAGCTCGTCACCGTAGACGCTCATCGTCACGCGGAACTGCTCGCGCCCTCCATCGCCAAGGTCATCGCCGACGCGGGCGCGTCGCCGCCCGACCTGACCGGCATCGTGACCGGGGTCGGCCCCGGCCCCTACACCGGCCTGCGGGTCGGGCTAGTGACCGCCCGGGTGCTGGGCGCCGCGCTCGGCATCCCCGTTTACGGCGTATGCAGCCTCGACATCATCGCCGCGGACGTGGCGGGCGACGGCTGCCTGAACCCGGGCCGCGACTTCCTGGTAGCTACCGACGCGCGGCGCCGGGAACTCTACTGGGCCCGCTACAGCCCCGCCGGGCAGCGGACCGCCGGGCCGGAGGTGTCCCGGCCCGCGGAGATCCCCGTCTCCGGGCTGCCCGCGGCCGGCGAGGGACCGCTGCTCTACCCGGATCTGCTGCCCGAGGGACTCGGGCCGGCCTTCCCCGCCGCCGCCGCCCTGTGCCGGATCGCGGTGGCCGCCCTCGCGGCAGGTGACCCCGGCGGCCTGCTGCTGGCGCCGGAGCCGCTGTACCTGCGGCGGCCCGACGCCCGCGAGCCGGGCGCGCCCAAGCGGGTGACGAGGTGACCCCGGGCGGAGCGGTCCCCGGCTCCGCTGTCCCGGCGGAGGCGTCCCCTCCGGGAGGGCCGGCTCCCCGGCTGCGGCCCATGGCGCCCGCGGACCTGGCCGGGGTCATCGCGCTTGAGCACGAGCTGTTTCCCGAGGATCCGTGGACCCCCGGGATGTTCGCCGACGAGGTCGCCCAGCCGCCGGAGAGCCGCCTGTACCTGATCGCGGAGACGGACGGTGACGGTGCCGCCGTGACTCCGCCCGGAGCCGGGCCGGCCTTGGCGGGCTACGCCGGGCTGCTGTTCATTCCCGGCGGGACGCAGGCCGACGTGCTGACGATCGCGGTCCGCCCGGCGCACTGGGGCCAGGGGATCGGCTCGGCGCTGCTTGACACTATGCTCACGGCCGCCCGGACGAGGGGCTGCACTGAAGTATTTCTCGAGGTCCGCGCGGACAATCCCCGGGCGCACGGACTGTACGCCAGGCGCGGTTTCGAGGATCTCGGCGTGCGCCGCGGCTACTACCAGCCGTCCGGGGTGGACGCGATCGTGATGCGTAAGGATTTGCTGCGATGAGCCTGACCGATGAGCCGCTGGTGCTCGGCATCGAGACCTCGTGCGACGAGACCGGTGTGGGTATTGTCCGCGGCCGGGAACTGCTCGCCGACGAGGTGGCGTCGTCGATGGACCAGCACGCCCGGTTTGGCGGCGTGGTGCCCGAGGTGGCCAGCCGGGCCCACCTGGAGGCGATGGTCCCGGTCCTGGAGGGCGCGTTCGCGAAGGCCGGCGTGCGCCCGTCTGACATCGACGCGGTCGCCGTGACCGCGGGGCCGGGCCTGGCCGGCGCGCTGATGGTCGGGGTCGCGGCGGCCAAGGCCTACGCCTACGCGCTGGGCAAGCCGCTCTACGGGGTAAACCACCTGGCCGCCCACGTCGCCGTGGACCAGCTCGAGCACGGGCCGCTGCCCGCTCCCTGCGTGGCCCTGCTGGTCTCCGGCGGCCACTCTTCGCTGCTGCTCGTGCCGGACGTGACCGGCGACATACAGCCGCTCGGCGCGACCATCGACGACGCGGCGGGCGAGGCCTACGACAAGGTGGCCCGGGTGCTCGGGCTGCCTTTCCCCGGCGGCCCGCCCGTCGACCAGGCGGCCCGGTCCGGCGCCCCGGACGCGATCCGGTTCCCCCGGGCCAAGCTGCACGACGGCACGCTCGACTTCTCCTTCGCCGGGCTGAAGACGGCGGTTGCCCGCTGGGTGGAGGCCCGCCGGGACGCGGGCGAGCCGGTGCCGCTGGCGGACGTGGCCGCTTCCTTCCAGGAGGCCGTGGCCGACGTGCTCACCCGCAAGGCGGTGACCGCCTGCCGCGAGCACGGCGTCACCGACCTGGTGATCGGCGGCGGCGTGGCGGCTAACTCCCGGCTGCGGGCGCTGGCCGTCGAGCGCTGCGAGGCGGCCGGCATCAGGGTGCGCGTCCCCCGGCCCGGCCTGTGCACCGACAACGGCGCGATGGTGGCCGCCCTGGGCGCGTCCGTGGTGGCCGCGGGCCGCCCTCCGTCGACCCTGGCCCTGCCCGCCGACTCGTCCCTTCCGGTGACCGAGGTCCTGGTTCCCTAAGCAGGCGCCGTCCTCCCCCTCCCCTCCTCCTCCCCGCTGATGATTTACCGTCCTGTTAATCGGCTGTGACCTAATCTGGCGGCTTAAGTGCTACTTCTGGTTCCGGAGGTTTGGGGCGAGTCAAGCGACGGAAAGACTCGCTTAAGGCAGGTTTAACCTCCCAAATCGTAGTTAATGTCGGGATATGGAAGGTGGGTGGGCGATGGCCACCACCAAGGGCGCGCCTCCGGGTACCGCAGAGCAGCCGCTGGAAAAGGGCCTGAAGCCCGGTGCCCTGGGACTGGTCTCCAGCATCGTCATGGGGGTGGCGTCCACCGCTCCTGCCTACAGCCTGGCGGCCACGCTCGGGCTGATCGTCGTTGCGGTCGGGGTGGGCGCGCCGGTGATCGCGCTGATCGCCTTCGTGCCGATGCTCCTCACGTCCATCGGCTACAGCGAGCTGAACAAGGCCGACCCGGACTGCGGGACCACCTTTACCTGGGCTTCGCGGGCGTTCGGCCCGCGGACCGGCTGGGCCGGCGGCTGGGCCATCGTGGCCGCCGACGTCCTGGTCATGATGAGCCTGGCCCAGGTCGCGGGGCAGTACGTCTTCCAGCTCTTCGGCGCGCACGGCATCGGCGGGAACCCGACGAGCATCTGGGTGCTGCTGGTGGGCATCGCGTGGATTATCTCGATGACCTATATCTGCTACCGGGGCATCGAAGTGTCCGCCTGGTTCCAGCGCATCCTGCTGGTCATCGAGGTGGGCATGCTGCTCATCTTCTCGGTGGTCGCGCTAGTCCGGGTAGGCAACGGGCATCACCCAGCCAGCTCGCTGACCCCGACGTTGTCCTGGTTCAACCCCTTCCACGCCTCCTTCTCCGCCTTCGTCAGCGGCATCATCCTCATGCTGTTCATCTACTGGGGCTGGGACACCGCCGTCGCGGTCAACGAGGAGACCAAGGACCCGGAGAAGACACCGGGTCGCGCGGCTATCCTGTCCACCGTCATCCTGCTGGTCACCTATGTGATCACCATCCTCGCGGCCGAGTCGTTCGCGGGCGTCGGGACTACGGGCATCGGCCTGGCCAACCCCGACAACGCCGGCGACGTGCTGTCCGTTCTCGGCAGCGCGGTCTTTGGCGCCACGGGCATCGGGCACTTCCTCGGCCTGCTGCTGATCCTCATGGTGCTCAGCTCGGCCGCGGCGTCGACGCAGACGACGATCCTGCCCACGGCGCGCACCACGCTGTCGATGGCGGCCTACGGCGCGCTGCCGCGGGTCTTCTCCAAGATGCAGCCTAAGTACCTGACGCCGACGGTGTCGACCATCGCCATGGGCGCCGTCTCGATCATCCTGTACATCCCGTTCAACTACCTGTCCGGCGGCAACCTGATCTACGACGCGGTGACCGCGATCGGACTCTACATCGCCTTCTACTACGGGCTTACCGGTTTCGCCTGTACCTGGTACTACCGCAAGACCCTGACGTCGAACGCCCGGGACCTGTGGATGCGGGGCATCCTGCCGAGTCTTGGCGGGCTGATCATGTACTTCGCCGGCGGCTATTCGCTGTGGGCCGACTGGGACGTCGCCTCGACCAACAGCTACACGTCCTGGCTCATGCCGTTCTGGCCGCACTGGTACATCGGCGGCGTCTTCGTCATCGCCTTCGTCTCGGCCCTGATCGGCCTGATCGCCGGAATCTGGGTCCGGTTCGCCAAGCCGGCCTTCTTCCGTAAGGAAACCCTCACCCGGGCCACTCCCACCCTGGTCCCCGACGAGTAGCGCCACCGCAGAGACCCGGCCCGGCCTGCCGTCGGCGGGCCGGGGTCCCGGCTGCTGACTGGCGGCCGGGCTAGATGCCGGCCAGCGCGGCGCGCAGGATGCCCGGCGTCTTGGCCGAGGGCTCGGCCTGCAGGCAGACCTCCTCGATCACCTCGAGATAGGCGTCGACCTCGGTCTGCTTGTCCAGGTACAGGGCGCTGGTCAGCTGCTCGATAAAGACTACGTCGCGCAGGTCCGGCTCGGTATACCGCAAGATCGTGAACGGGCCGCCCATGGCCCGGTGCGCGCCCGCGGAGAAGGGCAGGATCTGCAGCGTCACAGCCGGGTGGTCGCACACCTCGATCAGGTGCTTCACCTGAGCCCGCATGACCTCCGGGCCGCCGATCTGCCGCCGCAGCGCCCCCTCGTCAAGGACCGCCCACAGCTTCGGCGGGTCCTGGCGGCGCAGGATTTCCTGGCGGGCGATCCTCGCCTGGGCGCGGCGGACGACTTCCTCTTCCGACGGCAGGTTGCCCAGCCGGATGACCGCGCGCGCATAGTCCTCGATTTGCAGCAGGCCGGGCACGAACTGCAACTCGTACTCGCGGATGGAGGCGGCGGCCGACTCCAGGCCGAAGTAGGGCTCGACCCAGTGCGGCAGGATGTCGGTATAGCCCTGCCACCAGCCGGGAGTGTTCGATTCCCGGGCCAGGTTGAGCAGCGCCTCGCGCTCGGCCCCGATGCCGACCCCGTAGAGGGTCAGCAAGTCGGCGATGTCGCGCTCCTTGAAGCCGACCCGGCCGTGCTCCATGCGGCTGATCTTCGAGTGCGAACCGCGGATGCTGAGGGCAGCGCGCTCGGTCGTCAGCCCGGCCTCTTCGCGAAGCCGGCGCAGGTGACCGCCGAGCACGAGACGCTGCACTGTCGGGCCCGCCGAACTCGGGCCCAGCAGTGGCTGTGGGGCCTCCCAGGCGGCGTCCTCGTGCGAAAGCATCGCCACTCCTCGTTCACTCGCGCCAGTCATGGCACGGGTCTGTAGTCTCCCATGTGACCATGGCCTTGCGGAAGAGTAATCGATGACAATTGCATGGGGCGCACGTGCCTTGCAGCACGTATTAACCGCCTGGTCGCTACCCGGTCAATACCTAGATAACGTGGTCGAACTCGCCGTCCTTAGCGCCGGCCAGGAACGCGGTGATCTCGGCGCGGGTGTAGACCAGGGCAGGTCCGGCCGGGAACCGGGAATTGCGCACCGCGATCTCGCCGCCCGGCAAATAGGCGACCTCGACACAGGCGCCGTTGGGGTTGCTGTGCTTGCTTTTCTGCCAGGTGACTTCAGTGAGCTCTGCGGCGGGCATGCCGTTGTAGATATTGATCATGTTCCTTCCAGTGACTGTCTCGGCGGTGTACTGGAGAACTGCCAGCCGCGATGGGGTAAGCGGGCTGACACGCTATGCGTGCAATACCTGAGTATGCCACGATCCGCGCGAACGTGCATTTAGGTTTGCAGCGGATGCATGTACGTCGGCTGACATCCTGTATGCCGGTGTGCACGCTACAAATGCACGTTCATCTGAGCCCGCAGAGAATGAACGTGCATCCGGTCTTGCATCTGCACGACATATCGGGCACGATATGTAGAAGGCATACCCCACATACTGCGACAGACACGGATCTGACCCCCAAGACGATGCAGGAAGCGGTTGCGTTGGCTCACCTGAGGGTTGCTGCCTGGGAACCGGACGACGAAGACGAGGCAGTCTTCCCCGTTCCGGCTCTCCCAGCGTCTCCGCCCCAGCTTTTGCCGGTACCGTCCGCCTGGTGGGAAACGCCGGCCGTGACCAGCCGCACGCTCAGCCCGCGGCCGGAAGAGGCCAGGTCCGCCCGCCACTTCGTTCGCGAGCTGCTGGCCTGCTGGGGGCTTGGGTACCTGGCTGACGATGCCGAGCTGATCATTGCGGAGCTAGTCGGCAATGCGGTCAGGCACGGGATGTCGACGGCTCCGCAGGCTATCCCGCCGGGAGCGGGCGTGCCGCCGCTCCGGCTGTGCCTGCTGCAGCGGGTGGGCGAGGTGATGCTCGCGGTCACCGATCCGAGCGACGCGGCCCCGGTGCCCCGGGAGCCGAGCGCGGACGGCGAAAGCGGCCGTGGCCTGCAAATTGTCGGTGCGCTCAGCTACGTCTGGGGCTGGTCGCCCATCGAGGGCCGCGGTAAAGCCGTCTGGGCCGTTTTGAAATTTACCGGCTAACTAGGACGAGTTCAGGATCTAGTTAAGTTTCTTTTCGCTTTGCTACCGGGACGCGGGCGAGTCGGTCACGTAAAGCACGTGCTCGATCAGCGTAATCAGCACTTCCTTGGCTGACTCCCGGGAACGGGCGTCACAGCTGACGATCGGCACACTGGGATCGAGGTCAAGGGCGGCGCGGATGTCCTCGGACGAGTACCGGCGGGCACCGTCGAAAACATTGAGCCCGATAACGAACGGGATATCCCGGCGCTCGAAAAAGTCGATCGCCGGGAAGCAGTCGGCCAGCCTGCGGGTGTCAGCCAGTACGACGGCGCCGAGTGCGCCGAGGGCCAGCTCGTCCCACATAAACCAGAACCGCTCCTGCCCGGGGGTGCCGAACAGGTAGAGGACCAGGTCTTCGCGCAGCGTGATGCGCCCGAAGTCCATCGCCACGGTGGTAGTCGTCTTGCGCTCGACCCCAGCCGTGCTGTCGACGTAACGGCCGCTCTCGGTCAGTGATTCTTCGGTTCGCAGCGGCCGGATCTCGCTGACCGCACCGACCAGGGTGGTCTTGCCCACTCCGAACCCGCCTGCGAGCAGGATCTTGATCGCGCGGTGGCGGCGGCCCGCGCCACCAGTTTCATAGGCCCCGTAGGCCATGCAGGACCTCCCTGAGCGTGTTTCTGTCAATGTGCTGCGCCCGGACCGGAACCGGTTCCTGAATGATCACCAGGCCCAGCTCGCGCAGGTCCGCGAGGAGTATCCGGACCACGCCGAGCGGAAGATCGATGTCGGAGGCGATATCTACTACCGTCGCCGGCACCTGCGCGAGTTGCAACACCGAGAAGTGCTCAGGACCGAGTCCGTCCGGGTTCCTGATCGGAGCCCGGGTCGCGGTTACCGTGGCGACCAGGTCGAAAGCCGCACCGGAGTGCCGGGTGCGGCCGCGGGTCAGCGCATACGGCCGCACCACCGGGCCGGCCTCCGCGTCGAGCCACCGTTCATCATTCGACGACATGCGCCTGTCCTCGCCTGCCAGATAACGCGGAACGGGTCCGCATGTTGACCTGCAGGTGATCGCCAGTGCGCTGGACGAGGACCGCCATCTCGTAAGCCACCTGGCCGATGTCGGCTTCGGCCGTGGTCAGCACGGCCAGGCAGGTTCCCTGGCCGGCGGCCGACACGATGAAGAAGCCTGACGTCATCTCGATAATCGACTGCCGGGCGGCGCCGCCGAAGTGGCCGCTGGCGCTGCGGGCCAGCGACTGAAAGGCCGCCGCGAGCGCGGCCAGGTGCTCCACGTCCGCCTGGTCCATGCCCTGGGAAGCACCCAGGGCCAGCCCGTCCTGGGAGAGGAATACCGCCCGGGTAAGGTGCGGGACCCGCGCCACCAGGTCGTCAAGCAGCCAGTCGAGCTGACTCGCCGGATATCGCTGGTTAGTTTCCATCGGCTCCGCTCTCGGTGTCCCGTTGTGTCTGCGACCGTCCCTGCTGCCAGCCGCGCTGCATGGCGGACAGCGTGCTGCGCATGTCCGCCAGCGACGCCGCGGTAACCGGGGGAACGGCTGCGGGCCCTTGCGGGCCAGCCGCAGCGGCCGGGGTGCGAAGCTGCGGCGCGAGGCTGGCCTGGCGGACGCGGCGCGGCAGACCGTCGAAGTCGCCCGCGCCCCCGGCCGCCGGGTCGCCGGTCCCCGTAGCTCCCGGCGCGGTCTCCGGCATCCCGTTGCCGGAGACGCCGTTGCCGGAGAGTCCGTCAATGCCGTAGCCGTCGCCCCCGTAGGACTGGCCGCCCGGGTTAGGCGGACCGTTCTGGTCGCGAGCACGGTCTGGGTAAGGAGAACCGCCCTGGTAAGGGGGGCCGCCCGGGTAGGGCGGGTTGCCCTGATCCTGGTAGGGGGCGCCGCCCGGCCTGGCCGGGGCGCCGGAGTCCTGGTGCGACCGCTCGTACGGATAGTCGGCGTCGGGCCGCCGCATCGGGGTGAAGACATCGAAGGGCGGGGCCTGCCCCGGTTGCGGTGGCCTGGTCGGTCCGGTTGGCCTGGGTGGCCTGGCCGGTCCGGGTGGCAGTCCCGGTTCCGGTGGCGTGACCGGCCGGCCGAACGCGATGCCGGTCACTACCGGGATCTCTTCCGTCCCGCGTCGCACCTGCCGGTTCCCGTTCCCGTTCCCGGCCGGGCCTCCGGCGGGCCCGGTTCCGCCCGGCGCGTGACTGAAGTCGCCGTTCGCCGAGCGGTGTCGGAGCGCCCCCGAGATGCGGATCGTCGGGCCGCCCGGGTCCTGCTGGCCTCCAGTGCTGTGTAGGTCGAACGGGGCGCCCGCGGGTGCCTCCCGTCCGCTGGAACTCGCGGGCTGTCCGTTCAGGCCGGCGTTCGCGGGCCAGCCGTTCGCCCCTGTCCCCGCGGGCCAGCCGTTCAGGCCGGCCCCGGCCGGGCCGCCCAGGGAGGCGGCGCCGTCCGAAACGCCGGAGAAGCCGTTGCCGGGGTAGCCGTTACCGGGTTGGCCGTTGCCGGGGTAGCCATTCCCGTAGGCACCGTTGCTAGGGGAGGCGGTGTCAACCGGGCCGCTGCTACGAAAGCCGTTGCCGCCGGCCCCGGCGGCTGCGGGACCGCCCACGGTGATCGCCGGCGGGCCTTCCGCGACGATGAGCGCGAGCGGGATCAGCGCGACCGCGGTGGTGCCGCCGTAGGGCGACTGACGGAGCACGACACGGATCCCGTGGCGCCGGGCCAGCTGCCCGACCACGAACAGGCCGAGCTGTTCGGTGTTGGCCGGGTTGAGGCCCGGCGGGTTCGCCAGCCGCTCGTTCAGCTCCTGCAGGCGCTCCGGCACCATCCCGAGCCCGCGGTCCTCGATCTCGATCGCGAACCCGTTAGCCACGGTGTCGCCGCTAACCCGGACCTGGGTGAACGGCGGGGACAGGCTGGTCGCGTTTTCGATCAGCTCCGCGAGCAGGTGGATTACGTCGGTGACGGCGGACCCGGATAGCGCCGCGCGGGACTGCGCGGTGACCGTCACCCGGGCATAGTCCTCCACCTCCGCGACGGCGCCGCGCATCACGTCGATCAGCTTCACCGGGGCGGACCAGGAACGGCCCGGAGGAGCACCGGAGAGGATGATGAGGCCTTCCGCGTGCCGCCGCATCCGGGTAGTGAGGTGGTCCATCTTGAACAGGTCCTCGAGCACGTCCGGGTCGGTGGCCCGCCGTTCCATGTCGTCGAGCACGCTCAGCTGGCGCTGCAGCAGTGACTGATTGCGCCGGGCCAGGTTACGGAACATGTCGTTGACGCCCTGACGGACGTTCGCTTCTTCTACCGCGGACCTGATGGCGGTCTGCCGCACGGCGTCGATCGCCTCGCCGAGCTGTCCGATCTCGTCGTTGCCGGCCCGCAACGGCGGCGCCTCGGCTGCGACGTCCACCGGCTCGCCCCGGCGGAGCCGGGCCACTACCGCTGGCAGCTGCTCCTGGGCCAGCGTGAGGGCGGACTTGCGCAGTGCGGCGAGCCGCCGGTTGATGGACCGGGCGAGCAGGATCGTCACGATCAGGGTGAGGATCAGGCCGGCCACCCCGACCGCGGCGGTGATCCACACCCGGTGCTTGGCGTCGATGGCCGGCTGCCGGTTCGCCTCGAGAACGGCGCTGGCGCTGGCGGTGCCCGCTACGCTGCGCGCCTTCAGCCACGTGCTGGTCAGTGTCTGCCAGGTGACGGGGGTAAGTCCCTGCTGCTGCAGCCCGCTCAGCGGAGTCCCGGCCGGGACGGCCTGCTGGATAGCGGCCAGGTTGTCCTGTACCGACTGCGGCATCAGCTTGTTCAGGGTGGTCGTGTAGGTCGTGAGCTCGGCCGGGGTAAGCAGCTGCTGGTAGGTCAGCGTGTCGCCCTGCTGCCGCCCCACGGCGTTGCTGAACGCCACCCGGTCAGCCGCGGTCAGCGACCCGCCGGCGAGCGCGCCCGCCAGCACCGCGTCCTGCTCCGCTACGTCTTCCTGGGTGTTGACCGCGGAGATCAGCCCCAGGCCCTGCAGCTCCGGAGCCCCGTCTTTGATGCTGCTCACCTCGGCCTGCAGCACGGTCCCCTGCCCGGCGATGACCTCCGTGTAAGCCGCGAGGGCATCCAGGGGGGCCAGCTTCTTGCTCGTGACCTGCGTGCGCAGCGGGTTCAGGTTGTCGATCTGCGCGGTCATCTTGCCGATGGCCGCGGTTTCCGCCGGAGTTGAGTTGTCCGTGGTAGCGGGTGCGCGGAGCGTGGCTTTCAGCTTCTGGGCGTCCTGCTTGGTGGTGGTCACGGCGGCCTGGAAGGTAGCGAGGCTGGCCGCGTTCGGCTGAGACAGGTACACCACCGCGGCGCGGCGCTCTGCCTGCAGGACGTAGACGAAGTTGGTCAGCGGCTCGGAGGTCGCCTGGATAAGGCTCGGCGCCCGGTCGAGGTTGAGCCAGTTGCTGACCGACGTGTAGGCGACGTACCCGAACAGGCCGAGCATTGTGATCAGCGGAATGGTGACCAGGAAGTAGATCCTGAGCCGTATGGATCGGCCGCGCGATCCCATGGGCTAACCCCCTGCGAGTGACGGGTAAGAGCATGTCACGATAGCGCGGAACAGGTCATGATCGTGCCCAAATCGGTACATTTCATGATGCATAACCGATGGTTACGGCGATATTTGGCCGGACGCAACAATCTTGGGAATGCTCCTTTGACGGCGGTACCGCCTACGCTGGAAACCGTGACCACGACCGCGACGACGCACTCTCTGCTCGACGGCCTCAACCCGCAGCAGCGGGCTGCCGTGACCCATGCCGGGGGGCCGCTGCTGATCGTGGCGGGAGCCGGCTCGGGGAAGACCCGGGTGCTCACCCACCGGATCGCCTACCTGCTGGCCGAGCGGGACGTGGCCCCGGGCGAGATCCTGGCGATCACCTTCACCAACAAGGCGGCGGGGGAAATGGCCGCCCGGGTGGCGTCGCTGGTGGGCGATCGCCGGGCCCGGGCGATGTGGGTGATGACCTTCCACTCCGCCTGCGTCCGCATCCTGCGGCGGGAGGCGGCCCGGTTTGGTTACCCGGCCAATTTCTCCATCTACGACTCGGCCGACTCGCAGCGGCTGATGGCGCTGGTCTGCCGTGAACTCGAGCTCGACGCGCGGCAGTACCCGCCCAAGTCAATGGCCGCGCAGGTCTCGAACTTGAAGAACGAGCTCATCGACTACGAGTCGTTCGCGTCCGGTGCCCGCAGCGCGCGGGAAAAGGCGCTGGCGGAGGCGTACGCGGAGTACCAGCGCCGCCTGGTCGCGGCGGGCGCGATGGACTTCGATGACCTGATCATGGTCACGGTCAACCTGTTCCAGGCGTTTCCGCAGGTGTCGGAGGCCTACCGGCGGCGGTTCCGCCATGTGCTGGTGGATGAGTACCAGGACACCAACCACGCCCAGTACGCCCTGATCAGAGAACTGGTCTCCGGCGGCGGCGCCCTCTTCTCGCCCCCCGTCCGAACGGAGGGGGCTGACCCCTCCGGCGCCCCCGGCTCCCCGGACGCACTGCCTTCCCCGGACGCACTGCCTTCCCCGGACCTGCTGGCACCGTCCGAGCTGTGCGTCGTCGGTGACGCGGACCAGTCCATCTACGCGTTCCGGGGCGCGACGATCAGGAACATCACCGAGTTCGAGCAGGATTACCCGCAGGCTACGGTCATCCTGCTGGAGCAGAACTACCGCTCGACGCAGAACATCCTGGCCGCGGCGAACGCGGTGGTGTCCCGCAACTCCGGCCGCAAACCGAAGAACCTGTGGTCCGACGCGGGCGACGGCCCGCCGATCACCGGCTACGTGGCCGACAACGAGCACGACGAGGCCGCGTTCGTGGCCGAAGAGGTCGACCGGCTCAGCGACGAGGGCCTCGCGACCCCGGGGCAGGTGGCGGTCTTCTACCGGACCAACGCGCAGTCCCGGGTCTTCGAGGAAGTGTTCATCCGGGTCGGGCTGCCGTACCGGGTGGTCGGCGGTGTCCGCTTCTACGAGCGGCGTGAGGTCCGCGACCTGCTCGCCTACCTCCGGCTGATCGCCAACCCGGCGGACGAGGTGTCGCTGCGCCGGGTGCTCAACGTGCCCAAGCGCGGCATCGGCGACCGGGCCGAAGAGTACGTCGCCGCCCACGCGTCCCGCGAGCGGATCACCTTCGCCGAGGCGCTGCGCACACCGGGCGACGTGCCCGCGCTCGCGGCCCGGTCGGCGACCGCCATTACCGGGTTCAACACGCTGATGAGCGAGCTGCGCGAACAGGCGGCGTCCGGCGGCCCGGTGGCCGAGCTGGTAGAGGCGGCTCTCGACCGGACCGGGCTGCAGTCTTCGCTGGAGAACTCGGAAGACCTGCAGGACGCCACCCGGGTGGAGAACCTGCAGGAAATGGTGTCGGTAGCGCGGGAATTCGACGGGTCGACCCCAGACGGCACGCTGGGCAACTTCCTGGAGCGGGTGGCGCTGGTGGCCGACGCGGACCAGATCCCCGAGGGGGAGGACCGCGGCGGCCTGGTGACGCTGATGACGCTGCACACGGCCAAGGGCCTGGAGTTCCCGGTGGTCTTCCTCACCGGACTGGAGGAGGAGGTTTTCCCGCACGCCCGGGCGCTGACCAACCCGCGCGAGCTGGAGGAGGAGCGGCGGCTGGCCTACGTGGGGATTACCCGCGCGGAGCAGCGGCTGTACCTAACCCGGACCGTCTCGCGGAACTGGTACGGCCGTCCCGCGTTCCATACGCCGTCCCGTTTCCTGTCGGAGATCCCGCCTGCGCTGCTCGACTGGAAGCGGAGCGCGAAGGACGTGGCGGCGGCCTCGGCTCCGGCCTCGTCCCGGATGGCCTCCCGCCCCGGCGCGGCCGTGATCGGCAACCGCTCCATCCCCGCACTAACCCCCGGTGACCGGGTCAATCACGACAAATTCGGCCTCGGCACCGTCATCTCCACCGACGGTTACGGCGACTCCGCCGAAGCCAAAATCGACTTCGGCGGCTCCTACGGGATAAAGCACCTAGTTCTCCGCTACGCCCCCCTGGAAAAGCTCTAACCAGCCCGCCGCGCCCGTCCCGGGAATTCTCCGGGCCCGCCGGTCACTCAAGATCGCGGAGGCAAGGACGCGAACCGGCGGCGCTCTTACGAGCACACGTCGTTCACGTTCCTGGGATACGAGTTCCGGCCTCGCAGTGCAAAGAACAAGAAAGGGCAGCTGTTCACGGGGTTCCTGCCTGCCATAGGCCCGGATGCCCTCAAGGCGAAAGGCCAGCAGGTCCGTGAATGGCGGATACGCAACCGGGTCGGGTCTGACCTGGCGGAGCTTGCCGCGTGGATAAATCCGGTTGTGCGCGGCTGGCTGAACTACTACGGCAGGTTCAACAGGTCGCGGCTGTACTGCCTCCTGCGGCGCATTAACACCTACATAATGCGGTGGGCGCGCAAAAGTACCGGCGGCTGGGTAACTACAAGAAGGCCAAACGGTGGTGGACCGGACTCGTCGATCGAGAGCCCGGCCTGCTGCCCACTGGGCCTGGATGTCCGCGTTCTGAAGACTGAATGAGAAGAGCCGTGTAACGGGAGACTGTTAAGCACGGTTCTGTGAGAGCCGGGGGGTGAGATTCCCCCCGGCTAATCGACCATGGCTTGACCAGTCTAAAATGCCGCGGTGGCTAGCACCCCAATGAGCTTGAGGTAGTGCGAGTTCCAGCCCGCAGGCGGCTAGCGACTGGTCTGGCCTCTGGGCTAGTTAGCGGGGGTCCAGCCGTCAGGCGGCTGTGGACGGCTCGCCGGGCGGGAGTCCGGAGTCCAAGACGGGCCGGGGCGCGAGCGGGGCGTGCGGTCGCGGGGCGGCGAAGTCGGTCCGTTGCCGCCGGCGGACTGCTGGGCCGGCCCGCCGTCACGGGGCTGGGAGGCAGGTCCGGTCCCGCGCTGGGGCGCCGGTCCGGTACCGCCGGGCTGAGGGCTTGACCCGGTCCCGCGCTGAGGCGTCGGTCCGGTCCCGCGCTGGGGGCTTGCTCCCGGACTGCGGGGCGGCGGCGTCGGTCCGGTGCCCCGGGTGCGGTCGGCCGGAGGCTGGCTGCGGTCGGCGGCCAGGCGGGGATCGCCCCACGGGTCGCGGTCGTTGCGCTGGTCGCGGGCCGGGCGAGCCGGGCGGTCGCCGGTGTAATCGGGTGAGGAGCTGCTGCGTCGCGCGGGCTGGCCGCCGCGGCCGTTGCGGCCGGGCTTGGCGGCGGGGTCGGCGAAGGGGTCGTCTGCTGACCACTGGTCGTCCGCGGCGGAACGGCGGGGGGCGGGGTCGGGGCGCGCGTTGCCCGGAGACGCGGAGCGGCTCACCGGTGCCGCCGGGGGCAGGCCGGTGACGAGCTGGCTGCCCAGGGCCCAGCGGACGCCGCCGATCAGGACGGCGAGGACGGTGGCGATCACCATCGGGAAGAAG
>DASWUW010000749.1:0-5220 GCA_036406335.1 Trebonia sp. | reverse complement strand
GTGCATGACCAGGGAAAGCGGCGGTCCGCCGGTTGTGGTGACCCTTCCGCACGAGATCGACCTGAGTAACGCGGCCGACGTCGGGGACCGGCTGCTGGCCGTGCTGGACAACGCGGCCGCGGTCGTCGCGGACATGAGGGGGACGGTGTTCTGCGACACCTCCGGTATGCGGATGCTCATCGTCGCCCGCATCCGGGCCCAGTCCAACGGAGGCTCCCTGCGGATCGTGGTCAGGCCCGACGGCGCCGTGGCCCGGTCACTCGCCATCAGCGGCTTCGACCGCGTGCTGCCGGTCTACCGCAGCATGCAGGAGGCCACCCAGGACCGGCCCGAAGCGAGCCAGCCGGCCTCGTTAGCCTGTTGCGGTGCGCATCCTCATCCTGGGCGGGACCGGCGAGGCTCGGCAGCTGGCCGCCGAGCTGGTAGCGGCGGGCACCGACGTGGTCTCCTCACTGGCGGGCCGGGTCCGCCAGCCGCGGCTGCCCGAAGGCCGGGTGCGGGTCGGCGGTTTCGGCGGCGCGGCCGGACTGGCCGCCTACCTGCGCGAGGAGCGCATCACCCACCTGATCGACGCGACCCATCCCTTCGCCGAGACCATCACCGCCAACGCGGCCCGGGCCGCCGCCGACGCCGGGCTGCCCCGGCTGGTGCTGCGCCGCCCCGGCTGGGACGCCAGCCCGTCCTGGACGGTGGTCCCGGACATCCGGGCCGCGGCCGCCGCGGTCGGCGACTGGCCCGGCGAGGCCGTGTTCCTCACCACCGGGCGACGTGACCTGGGCGTGTTCGCCGCCGACACCCGGCACCAGTTCCTGGTCCGGGCCGTCGACCCGCCCGACGGCCCGGTGCCGCCGCGGATGACGCTGCTGCTCGGCCGCGGCCCGTACACCGTCGCCGGGGAGTCCGCGCTGATCGCCGAGCACCGGATCGGGCTGCTGGTGACGAAGGACAGCGGCGGCCCCATGACGGCGGCCAAGCTGGCCGCGGCGGGCAGCCTGGGCGTTCCGGTCGTGGTGGTGCGGCGCCCGCCGCTGCCGCCGGGCAGCACGGTCGCCGCGACCGTCCCGGCCACGCTGCGCTGGCTCGACGGGGACGGCGGCGGTCAGCCGGGGTAGCGGCGCGGCGTGATCACCCGTGCCCGCCCGGCCGCGTCCCGCACCACCCGGGACTGGCTGGAGCCGATGATGACCAGGCAGCGCATGTCGACGTCGGCCGGGTCGAACTCGCCCAGCGTGGTCACCGTGACCCGCTGCTCGTCGGTGCCGACGGCCCGGCCGATCACCACCGGCGTCCCGGCGTCCCGGCGGCTGAGCAGCAGGGCCCGCGCGTCGGCCAGCTGCTGGCGCCGCGACTGCGACGCCGGGTTGTAGATCGCGATCGCGAAGTCGCCGTCGGCCGCGGCGGTCAGCCGCCGGGCGATGATCTCCCAGGGCTTGAGCCGGTCGGACAGCGACAGCATCACGTAGTCGTGGCCGAGCGGGGCCCCGGCCATGCTGGCGACGGCCTGCGCGGCCGTGACCCCGGGCACGACGTCGACCGGCACCCCGCCGTAGCGGGGGTCGGCCGCGGCGGCCTCGAGCACCACCGACGCCATGGCGAACACGCCGGGGTCCCCGGAGGACACCACCGCGACCCGCCGGCCGCGCAGCGCCAGGTCGAGCGCGAACTCGGCCCGCTCCGGCTCTACCCGGTTGTCGCTGGCGTGCCTCCGCTGCCGCGGGTTGGGCGGCACCCGGTCCACGTAGGCCGTGTAGCCGACGATGTCGTCGGCGGCGGCGAGCACCGCGGCCGCCTGCGGGGTCAGCCAGTCGCGCCCGCCCGGCCCGAGCCCCACCACGTCCACCCGGCCGGTCCCGGGGACGCCGGCCGGGACCGTTCCGCCGGATGTTCCCGGGGTGAGCCCGGTGCCCGCGGCAGCATCAGGCAGAGCCGGCTTCCCGGCGGCCTCCGCGCCGGCGATGAGGACCAGCGACATGTAGGGCACCGACGACGGGTCGACGTCGCCCGCGCGCTCGATGACCTGCCGCTGCCCGCCGGAGGCGCGCTCGACGTAGTACGCCTCTTCCAGCCGCCCGGAGTCCTTCAGCGCCGCGCGCACCTCCTCGTAGCTGCGGCCGATCTTCATCACCGCCGCCGCCCCGCTCCCGCCCAGCCGCTCGGCCAGCGCCGCCCGGCCGAGCGTGCCCGGCAGCACGCTGAGCACGTCGTCCCCCTCGACCAGGGGCATGCCCAGCGCGGCGGACGCGGCGCTGACCGAGGTGACCCCGGGCACGATCACCGCGCTGAACCGCCCGCTGATCCGTTTGTGCATGTGCATGTAGCTGCTGTAGAAGAGCGGGTCGCCCTCGGCCAGCAGCACCACGTCCCGCCCGGCGGCCAGGTGCGCCGCCAGCCGGGCGGCCGCGGCCGCGTAGAACTCCTCCAGCGCGCCCTCGTAGCCGCCGGGGTGCCCGGTGGTCTCGGTGGTGACCGGGTAGACGAGCTGCTCCTCGATCTGCCCGCCGCGCAGGTACGGCTCGGCGATGGCACGGGCGACCGACCGCCCGTGCCGGGCCGAGTGGTAGGCGACGACGTCGGCGGCCCCGATGAGCCGGGCCGCCTTCACCGTGACCAGTTCCGGGTCACCGGGTCCGAGACCCACCCCGTAGAGGGTTCCGTCGCTCATTCGGCCTCGCTCGCCGTCGCGTTCACCGCGGCGACGGTCATCGCGCTGCCGCCCCGGCGCCCGTGCACCACCAGGTACTCCAGTCCGGACTCGGCCAGGGCCGCCTTCGACTCCGCCGCCCCCACGAACCCCACCGGGATCCCGAACACGGCGGCCGGGCGCCCGGCGCCCGCCCGCACCAGTTCCAGCAGCCGGAACAGGGCGGTCGGGGCGTTCCCGATGGCCACCACCGCCCCCGCCAGCCGGGGGCCCCAGAGGTCCAGGGCGGCGGCCGACCGGGTGGTGCGCAGACGCTGGGCCAGAGCGGGCACCCCGGGATCGTTCAGCGTGCAGATCAGTTCGTTGCCGGCGGGCAGCCGCGCCCGGGTGATACCCGAGGCGACCATCTGCGTGTCGCACAGTACCGGCGCCCCGTCCAGCAGCGCGGCCCGCGCGGCCCGCACCGCACCGTCGCTGTAGCCGATGTCGGCGGGCAGGTCGGTCATCCCGCAGGAGTGGATCATCCGGACCACCACCCGCGCCACGTCGGCCGGGAAACGGGTGAGGTCGGCCTCGGCCCGGATGATGGCGAACGAGCGCTGGTAGATCCCCGCGCCGTCGCGGACGTAGTCAAATTCCGGCAACCTGGTATCCCTCGCTGGTGGCGGTTACGTCGATCTCGGTGGCGGCAGGCCGCCCGCAGTGCCGGGCGCACCCGCTCACGTGCAGCAGCCGCCCCGGCCAGCGGGCCGCGAACCCGGCCGCGTCGGCCTGCACGTCCGCAAGGGCGCTGGCGCACCCGGGCCGCCCGGCGCACGCCGTGACCCGCAGCCACGGCGAAGCCCGGCCGGTGCCGAACCCGAGCCCGGCCGCCGCCCGCAGCACCGCGGCGGCGTCGCCCGCCCGCGGCAGCACGACGCTGCGCCAGGGCGTGATCCGCGCCTCCCGCTCCCCGGTACGGTCCGCCAGCCAGCTCAGCTGGGCCGAGGTTAGCCGCCCGAGCGGCGCCAGCAGCACAGCGGAATCCGCCCCCTTCTCCCGAACGAGCCCAGGTGACTCCGCCCCCTCACCTGCCCCTCGGGAGGCGACCAGGCCTACCGGCCGGTCGCTGAGCGCGGTGCGGGCGGTGTCCCCGGCGGCGGCGCCCAGTCCGAGGCGGGCCGCCACCGCGGCCCGGACCCGGTCCGCGCCGCCGGGCACCTCCGCGATCCGCCAGGCGGTGCCGCCCGCCTCCGCCCGCAGGTCCAGAAACGCCTCGGCGAACGCCAGCATCACGGTCACCGCGCCGTCCCGCAGCCCGGCGGCCACGCCCTCCGGGCGGTCCGGAGCCGGACCGGGGGAGCCGCCGACGGCAAGCCCGTTGACCACGGCGCCGTCCGGCCGGACGGTGGCCGTCACGTCGGCCCCGAGCCCGGCCACGTCCCCGCGCCCGTCGTCGACCGCGAACAGGAAGCGGCCCGGCAGCTCCGCCAGTCGTTCCCGCGCGCACAGCCCGGCGTCCAGGGCACGGACGACCCCGGTCAGGTCGGCCCCCCGGTCCAGTCCCGCGAGCGGGGAGGCGAGCACGTTCCGCACCCGGTCGTGCTCGAGCGACGGCAGCAGCCCGGCCTGGGCCAGCGCACCGGTCAGCGGGGCCGCGGCGTCCGCGGTCAGCCCGCGCAGCTGCACGTTGCCGCGTGACGTCAGCTCCGCCCGCCCGTCGCCGAGCTCGCGCGCGAGGCGCCCCAGCACCCGCAGCTGCGCGGCGGAGACCAGCCCGCCCGGGAGCCGGACCCGGGCCAGCCGCCCGTCCGCCGCCTCGAGCAGCCGCAGCACCCCGGGGCAGCGGTCAGCCGCGGGCCGGCCGGCTACCGGGTGGCTAGCGGGGGAGCTGATCTCGGGCACGCCCGGATCTTACGCCAGCAGGCGACGTTTCGTCCCGTCCGGCGTCTGTGGTCAGACCATTCCCCAGCCTCGCCGTCCTCGGCAGCGACCAGGTTACCGATCTCTATCAACTCGCCCAGGACCTGCTGGAGGCGGCCGTATCCCTTTAGGCTGAAAAGTATGTACGTCGACGGCATGAGCGGCGTCGCGGTGGCTGCACGGGGCGGTGTCACGGTGGCGCAGCGGGCCGGAGGCCCGGCGAACCGTGCTACCGGAACAGCGTGCACCCCGGAAACCCGGTTTCAGATCGCCTCGGTGAGCAAGCAGTTTACCGCCGCCGCCGTGCTCCTGCTGGCGGGCCAGGCCCGGCTGTCGCTCGACGACCCGGTCAGCCGCTGGCTCAGCGGCTCCCCGCAGGCCTGGGAAGCGATCAAGATCCGCCATCTGCTGTCGCACACCGCGGGCCTCGGCCACTGGTCTCACTTCCCCGCCCTGAATCTCTACCGCCCGGTCGAGCCCGCCGAGGAACGCGCCATCTTCCAGCGGGGAGCGCTGAAGTTCGCGCCCGGCAGCCGCTACGGCTACAGCAGCCCGGGCTACGTGCTGCTCGCCTGGATCGTGGAGCAGGCAGGCGACCAGCCGTACGCCAGCTTCCTCGCCGACCGTATCTTTACCCCGCTGGGCATGCGGACGGCCGCCGCGGGCGAGCGGCCGGG
>DASWUW010000748.1:0-1883 GCA_036406335.1 Trebonia sp. | reverse complement strand
GGGGCGGCGGCGGTCGCCCGGTCCGCCGGCCTGGTGGCCGGGGCGGAGGCGGGGGCAGCGGCCGGCGACGCGGTTCCGGGCGCGGCGGGGGCGGCGGCCGGGGCGGGGGCCGCGTCCGCGGTGCCGGGGGAGTCGAAGCGGTAGAGGTTGTACAGCTTCATGAGCGCGATGAGGTTCGCGCCGTAGTCCGGGTCGGTGGCGTACACACCGGTCAGGTCGTTGGCGAAGGCGTCCGGGACCGCGCGGTCGGCCATCGCCCGGGTGTAGTAGCCGCTGGTGGCGAGCAGTTCGGCGTGGTCGGCGATCGACTCCGCGTCGTTGTGGTAAACGCGGAACCCGGCGTCGACGGTGACCCAGTGGCCGCCCTCGTACTCCGAGGTGGGCAGCGAGACGCTCCCGGCCGGACCGGTGCCCTTGATGCCGAACAGGTTGTGGTAGCTCGCCGCCAGGCCGCTGCGCCCCCAGGCGGACTCCTCGATGGCCTGCGCGATGGTCACCGCTGCGGGCACGCCGTAGCGCTGCTGCGCGGCCACCGCCCCCGGTGCCACCAGGCTGATGAACGCCTGCTGGTCCCGGGTCGCCGGCGTAGCGTAGGGCTGGCTGGGTGCGCGCGGCTGGGGCGCGGCGGGCCTGGCGCTGGGCGGCGCCGCCGGGGCGGCGGCGGGCCGGGACGCGGGCCGGGACGCGGGCGCGGCGGTCGCTCCGGGAATTACCGCTGCTCCGGTCGCCGCCGTGCTGCCCTTGCCGGCCGGGGTGCCCGCGGTGAGCCCGGGAACGCTGGCCGCGGCGCCGGACCCGGCGGCCGGCGTCTCCTTCGCGGCCACTTCGGTACCGGTTTCCTGGCCGAGCTGGTCGGCCGTGGCGAGCACGCCCGGGACGGCCGGCCCGGCCGCGGCCCGGGGCTGAGCCCGGGACGTGCTGTGCGCTGGCGCCAAGGTCTTGCCGCGGGTGGCCGGCTCGCCCGAGCTGGGCGCCGCCGGGGTGCTGCCCGCGGCCGGGGTGCTGCCCGCCGCCTGCAGGTGGCCGTTGTCCACGAAGCCGGCCACCCCCGGCTCGGCGAGGGGCCCGCTGAACGAGTGGGCGTTGACGGTGAGGCCGGGCAGCGAGTCGGCGCCGATGGTGTGGATCACGCCGCCGGAGTCGCTGGTGACGACCTCGACGTGCTCGTCGAACACGACCCAGTCGCCCGGCTGGGGCTGGTACCCGTCGCCTGCCGCGTGCCACCGCGCGTGCGCCTGCGCGTCGGCCACCAGGGAGGTGACGGCCGGCGAAGCGGGGTTGGTGTCAACCCGCACGTCGGCCCACGCGTTCAGCGGCCACGGGTAGGTCGACCCGCCGGTCATCCAGCTCTGCTGCCCGACGGTCTGCGCGGCCAGTTCCAGGGTGAGGCTGGCGAACGCCGCGCAGGACTCACCGTGGTCGGCTCCGTCGCTGCTGGTCTTGTCCCAGATCAGCGCCTCCATCTGGGCCGCGGACCGGGTACGGGCCAGCTGCAGGTAGTACCCGGCCACGTTGACGATGGCCGACCGCAGCGACGCGTCGCCGCTGACCCCGGACGCGCCGCCGGCCAGGCTGGCGGACGAGCCCGGGTGCGCGGCCTGCTCCAGGGCCAGCAGGTGCACCGGCACGCTGGCCGGCGAGGTCATCGCGGCGGCCGCCCCCGGGACGAAGTTGAACCCGGTGATCACGCCGCCGGTGCTCACGGTGACCAGCGCCGTCGCCTGCTGCCACCACGGCTTCCTGACGGCACGCACGAGTATCTCTTCCCCCCTTCGACGGTGACGGTGCTGTTTGCGGTGCGCGCCGGGTGTTAACCGCCGGAGGCGGGCAGGCTGCGCAGGATGGCCTGCACGCGGGGATCGCCCGGGTTGCCGGAGTACTGG
>DASWUW010000747.1:0-2824 GCA_036406335.1 Trebonia sp. | reverse complement strand
CGCTGCGCGCGGCCCGGGCCAGGCCGAGGAACGCGGGGGCGGCCGCCGACCGCGCGGCGGCCCGCAGCGCCAGGCGCAGCGCGACCGGGTAGATCCGCAGCACCACGATCACGGCCGGGAGAGCGACCAGGACCGGGGCCGCGCTGGTGTAGAAGTTAACGCCCGAGCCGGCATCCGTGCCCTGGTGCCGGAAGATAACGATCCCGCCCGCCGCCGCGGCTACCAGGGCCGCCTCCGCGACCAGCCGGCCCCGCCTGCGCGCCGGCTGACGCTGGCGGACCGCGCGCTGGCGGGGCAGCCGCTGCTGCCACGCCGCGATGCAGGCCGGGCCGCCGATCGCGACAAGCAGAATGGCGGCCTGCGGCCACCAGCCGCCGGCCGACCCGCCGGCCGCGGCCCCGGTGCCGGGGACGGCCAGGATCGCCAGGGCCACCGCGATCACCGCCGCGGGGACGCAGACGGCCGCGGCGGCCCCGGCCGCGGACCGGCCCACCTGACCCAGCGACGCTCCCCGGGCCCGCACCAGGGTGAGCTCCGCCGACCGGCGGACCGCGACCATCCGCGCGGTGAGCAGAAGCACCACCAGGCCCGTCACCGTCAGGCTCACGTACAGCAGCCAGAGCAGCGCGCTGACCGACTGCGCGGTCACCAGGTAGGCCCCCAGGACCTGGGAGAGCAGCGAGGTGGCGGTCAGCGCGGGTCCGGCCGGCCCGACGTCGCCCCGCAGCTGCGGCGTCTGCGCCTGCAGCGCGGTGAGCGCGTCGCTCAGCGGCTGCGCCTGCTGCCCGGTGACCGAGCCGAGCGCCAGCGGGAACTCCCACTGCATGGTGATCCCGCCCGGGCCGAAATCCTGCTGCACCGCGGCCGCCTCACCCGGTCCGGCGATCACTCCGCCGATCCAGAGGGGCGGCTGAAGGCCCCGGTCTTGCAGAAACGGGGCCACCGCGGTCACGTCGCTCTGCCAGAAGGCGGAGTCAGGGTCGGTCTGGGTCACGATCCCGCTCACCTGGAAGGTGATCACCGCCGCGGCGGAAACCGACCCGGCGCCGGCGACCCGCACGCGTGACCCCACCCGGAGGCCGAAGGCGGCCGCCGTCTGCCGGGTCACGACGACCGGCAGCAGCGGCGTGTAGTAACGGCCGGGCTGAGCGTCGCCCGGCACCGGGACGGCGGGAGGCGGGGAACCGGGAAGGTGCCCGGCCACCAGCCGCAGGTGCTGCTCGAGCGGCTGCCGGTAGGTGACCTCGAGCTGGACCGCGACGGGAGCTACAGCCGGCAGCGCGGAGGACACCGGGGTGAGCCCTGAGGTCAGGGACGCCCAGTCGCTGCTCGCCGGGGTCAGGCGGACCAGGCCCTGGCCGGAGCCGTCGTAGCCGGCCCGCAGCTGGCTGGTGATCTCGCCGACCTGCGTATCGGTCAGGCCGCCGCCCGGGGCGCCTTCCGGGTCAGCGAGCGACCAGGCGTCCGCCACGCCCTCGCCTGACGTGGACACCGCGATGGCCGAGGCCGGCGACGGCGCGGCGGCCAGGGTCTGCCGCAGGGCGTGCGTCGTGGTGACCAGCGCCTCCCGGACGCCGGCGGTCGCCGCGAACACCGCGCACAGGGTAAGCAGCCCGAGGGCGACGTAGATCCCCCGGGGCCGGACGGGTCCCCTCCCGCCCCCGGGCCGGGCGCGTCGCGTCATCGGGCTCGCCTCCTCAGTGCCGCTCACGCCGCTCACGCTGCCTCCGCCGCGCGCAGCTCAGCGGCCGGGTCGGGGCGGCGGAAGACGACCAGGGCGGCCGCGAGGGCCGGCGCGATGGCGACGATGACCGCGAACGGCACCGTCTGCGACAGGTCGGGCAGCGCGATCGCCGACGGGACCGGGGCCTGGGCGGTGGTGGTCAGCGTGACCGCCGGGACGAGCAGCCGGGCCACCACGGTGCCGAGCACCAGGCCGAGGGCGGCCGCCGGCACCGAGAGCAGCAGCTTTTCGCCGAACAGCTGGGCCGCCGCGGACCGCTGGGCGACGCCGAGCGCAGCCAGCAGCGCGTTCTCGGCCCGGCGCTGCCGCACGTTGGCCGCGATCGAGACTCCGAAGCCGGTGATCGCGAGCAGCGCCGCCGCGGCCGCCACCGCGAGCAGCGCCTGCTGCGGGGCCGCCGACAGCGGGTCGCTCGTGGCGGCGGCGGCCAGTGCGATGCGGCCGGTGACCCCGGAGCCCGGCGGCAGCGCCCGGGCCAGCCCCGGGGGCACTCCGTGGCCCGCCGTGGCCAGCCACCACTGCGAGACGGCCAGCGTGGACCCGTCACGGGCGATGAGCAGCGACTGAAGGGCGGTCAGGTCCATCACCAGCCCGCTCCCGGCCAGGGTGGGGAAGGTGCTGACCTGCGCGACGATCCGGGTGGGGACCATGATCCCGGCAACGTTGACGGATACGGTCTGACCCGGCCGGGTGTGGTTGGCGACGTCGAACGCCCTCGTCGCGATCGCCGGGAAGACCGGCGGCACCAGGTGCCCCGCGGTCAGCGTGACCTGGCCCGTTACCGGCAGAATCAGCGTCTGCCCGAGGTCGGTGACCGAGCTGGTCACGCCGTAGCCGGGACTGAACGTCACCGTCGCCCCGCCCGCCGCCGGCCGCAGGCGGGCCCCTCCGGGGTCGCTGTCGTGGCCGGGAACGGTGGACACGGAGTCGAGTTCCGGTGAGGAGGCGACGGCCCCCCACCTGGTGAGGCTGACCCCGGTGACCGTCAGCGTCACCGGCTTCCGGTATGCCTTCTCCGGCATCGTGTAGGTCGCGGTGAGCTGGGCGATCCGCAGCGGATAGGCGAAGCCGCTCCCGCCG
>DASWUW010000746.1:0-1687 GCA_036406335.1 Trebonia sp. | reverse complement strand
CGCCGTCGAGTCCCGGCTGACCGCGAGCCGCGCCCGCAGCGCGGCCACCCGCTCGGCCGCCTCCTCCAGCCGGGCGCCGTCCAGCCGGCCCGAGGTCACCGCGCCCGCGAGGGCTGCGCGGACCGCGTGGTACATCGCCTCGTCGGTGTCCCGGCCCAGGCAGAGCAGGTCGACGCCGGCGGTGACGGCGAGCACCGCCGCCTCGGGTATGCCCAGGACCGCGCTGGCCGCCTTCATCTCCAGCGCGTCGCAGATCACCACGCCGGCGAAGCCGAGCTCGCCGCGCAGCAGGCCGGTGACGGCCGCGGGGGACAGGGTGGCGGGCAGTTCGCCGGTCAGCCCGGGCACCCGCAGGTGCCCGGGCATGACCGCCGCGGTTCCGGCGGCGATGGCCGCGGTGAACGGCGGCAGGTCGCGGGCGCGGATCTGCGCCAGGGTCCCGGCGATGACGGGCAGCGACAGGTGCGAGTCGTCGGCGGTGCTGCCGTGCCCGGGGAAGTGCTTGGCGCAGGCCGCCACCCCCGCTGACTGGAGCCCGGTCACGGCGGCCGCCGTGTGCCGGGCCACCAGCGCCGGGTCCGGCCCGAAGGACCGGGTGCCGACCACCGGGCTGCCGTTGGCGTCGAGTACGTCGGCGCACGGGGCCAGGTCCAGGTTGATGCCCAGCCGGACCAGGTCGGCCCCCATCGCCGCGTACACGGACCGGGTCAGCGCGGTGTCGTCGACCGCGCCCAGCGCGGCGTTGCCCGGGTAGGGCGATCCGGAGGCGTAGGCCACCCGGGTGACGTCGCCGCCTTCCTCGTCGATGGCGATCACCGGTTCGGCCGTGGCCGCGTCCCGCAGCGCGGCGGTCAGCGCCAGGGTGTCCCCGGTGACGTTCGGCCCGAAGAAGGTGACGCCGGCCAGCCCGCGCCCGAGCGCGTCCAGCAGCCACCGGGGAGCGGTGGTCCCCGGGAACGGCGGGATGAGGACCGCGTCGGCCAGCGCGCCGAGCGCCGGGTCGGTGCCGGGGTCGAGGGCCGTCATCCCTTCACCGCGCCGGCGACCAGGCCGCTGGCCAGCCGCCGCTGGGTGATCAGGAAGAAGGCGAGCACCGGAATGGTGAACAGGGTGGAGGATGCCATGATCGCGCCCCAGTCGGTGGAATTCTGGCCGTAGAAGTACTGCACGTACAGCGGCAGGGTGAACTTGGCGGTGTCGGTGCCGAGGAAGGTCAGCGCGAACACGAACTCGTTGTAGGCGAAGATGAACGCGAACACGCTGGTGGCGACCAGCCCGGGCGACACCATCGGCAGCAGGATGCGCCAGAAGCGGGTCCAGGCCCCGGCCCCGTCGATCGCCGCCGCTTCCTCCAGCTCCCGGGGCACGGTCGCCGCGAAGTTGCGCAGCATCCAGATGGTGACCGGCAGCGCGAACGCGATGTAGACGGCGATCAGCCCGACCAGGCTGTCCAGCAGGTTGAGCTTGCGGAAGTCGATGAACAGGGAGACGACGAGCGCCTGCTGCGGCAGCAGCTGCACGATCAGCAGCACGATCAGGTAAGTGGTGCGGAACCGGAACTTGAAGCGGCCGAGCGCGATCGCGGCCAGCAGCCCGATGAGCGACGACAGCGCGACCGCGACGAGGGTGATGAACAGGCTGTTCCTGAGGAAGTTCCAGTACGGCAGGCCAATCACGGAGCCGCTGA
>DASWUW010000745.1:0-2169 GCA_036406335.1 Trebonia sp. | reverse complement strand
GGCTGCGCGCGGCGCCCGCCTGGCCGGACGCGCCCCGCCCGGTCAGCTCGGACGAACTGCTGCCGGAGCGGGCGCTGGACGGCGACGCCGACGCCGCCCGGGCCCTGGTCGACCGGGCCTACCAGCCGCTGCTGGCGGGCGGCACGGCGCTGCTGGACACGCTTACCGCTTACCTGGAACAAGGGTCGTCCCTGGAGGCGACCGCCCGGATGCTCTTCGTCCACCCGAACACCGTTCGCTACCGGCTCCGCCGGGTCACCGAGCTGACCGGCTACACCCCGTCCGACGGCCGCGACGGCTTCACGATCTGGGCCGCCGTCATCCTCGGGCGCCTCGCCGCCCGCCGCCGGGGCTAGGCTCGCTGCTTGCCGCCGGGGGCGGGCTTGCCGCGTCTGCGGCTGGCCGTCCGGCGTGACCGCGCGGTCACCAGCGGCTAAGGTAACTTAGAGGATGTCCACAATATTCAGGCCCAGAAGTTCGTAACGTTCGCTATCGGTGTAGCTAGTCTCTACAGGGCAAGGTGAGTAACGTGCTCATCTTCACCGCGCCCGGGCAGGGCGCGCAGGCTCCTGGCTTCCTGGCTCCCTGGCTTGAGGTCCCCGGGCTGGCCGAACGGATCGGCGGGTGGTCGGAGCTAGCCGGCCGGGACCTGATCCGGCTGGGCACGGCCGGCAGCGCGGAAGAGATTACCGATACCTCCGTAGCGCAGCCGCTGCTGGTGGCCGCCGCCCTCGCGGTAGCCGGGCTTCTCGGGCAGCCGGGCGCCGCCGCCGGGCACAGCGTGGGCGAGCTCGCGGCGGGGGCGATCGCGGGAGTCACCTCGGCCGAGGACGCCATCCGGCTGACCCGGGTCCGCGGCGAGGCGATGGCCGCCGCCTGCGACGCCGAGCCCACCGGGATGACCGCGGTGCTCGGCGGCCAGGAGTCCGCGGTACTGGCCGCGATCGCCGCCGCCGGGCTCACCCCGGCCAACGTCAACACCACCGGGCAGATCGTGGCCGGCGGCACCGCGGCGCAGCTGGCCGAGTTCGCGGCCCGCCCGCCTGCCGGGGCCCGGCTGCGGCCGCTGCGGGTGGCGGGCGCGTTCCACACCGTGCACATGGCCCCGGCGGTCGACGCGCTCGCCGCCGCGGCGGACGGCGTCACCGTCAACGACCCGGTTATCCCGCTGCTCTCCAACCGGGACGGCGCCGTGGTCACCGCGGGCAAGGACTGGATGGAGCGGGTCGCCCGCCAGGTCGCCACCCCGGTCCGCTGGGACAAGTGCATGGCCGCGATGCCCGGCCTCGGGGTCACCGCGCTGATCGAACTGCTGCCCGGCGGCACGCTGGCCGGCCTGGCCAAGCGAGGCCTGCCCGGCGTCGAGCTGCTGGCCATTAAGACACCTGATCAGTTGGAAACCGCCCGGGCGCTGGTCGCGGCGCACGCCGCGCAGGCCCGGGTTGAGCCGAGGGAGCAGTAATGAGCGAGCTGACCGGGGCGAAGATCCTCGGGTTCGGCGGATACCAGCCGGACCGGGTCATGACCAACGACGAGCTCGCGCGGCTGGTCGACACCAACGACGAGTGGATCAGGACCCGGACCGGCATCGCGTCACGGCGGATCGCGCGGGATGACGAGACCGTGGCGGACATGGGCGAGGCCGCCGGAGCGAAGGCACTCGCCGCTTCCGGGCTCGAGCCTTCCGACATCGACCTGGTCATCGTCGCGACCTTCTCCCCGGAAACGCCGCTGCCCAACGTGGCCGCCACCGTCGCCTACCGGCTCGGCATCCCGGCGCCCGGTGCCTATGACCTCAATGCGGCCTGCGCCGGGTTCTGCTACGCGATCGCGGCGGCGTCCGACTCGGTCCGCACCGGGTCGGCGCGGAACGTACTGGTCGTCGGGTCCGAGAAGATGAGCTCCTGGATCGACTGGACCGACCGCTCGACCTGCATTATCTTCGCCGACGGAGCGGGCGCGGCGGTGGTCGGCCCGACCGGGCCGGGCGAGCCGACCGGCATCGGGCCGGTGGTCTGGGGCTCGGCGGGCGACCAGGCGAGCAAGATCACCATCACCGGGCGGACCGGGGCGCTGGCTCAGGACGGGCAGGCGGTGTTCCGCTGGGCGACCACGGCCATGGCGCCGGTGGCGCTGGAGGCCTGCAGGCGGGCCGGCGTGACGCCGGCC
>DASWUW010000744.1:0-9037 GCA_036406335.1 Trebonia sp. | reverse complement strand
TGGCCCGGGCCCGGCGCCTGGCCCTGCCCCGGCCCGGAAAACGTCCCCTGCGGGAACCCGCCCTGGCCGGGCGCCTGCCCCTGACCGGGGAACTGTCCCTGGCCGGCTGCCGCCTGCCCGAGGCTGCCGAAAATCTGGCTCAGCCCCTGAAAGCCCGGCTGCTGCGTGCTGTTCATCCTGTCGAAAAGCTCGCGCGCGTTATGTACGTTCTCGCTGCCGCCGCACTTGGGGCACGCAGTCGGCGCTACCTGGTAATCCACGGTTCCATCATGCCTTTCAGGCGGGTTTCCTGAAAGCCCTCTTAAGAAACGTTGCGGGCCGCCGCCCCGCGCCAGCGGCCCGGCTGGCCGGTCACCCGCTGACGGCCGGATTCTGTGCTTTTTCGGCCTCGATGTGCGGCGCTGGCCCGCCTCCGCGGCGACGGCAGGATAGAAAGGGTGCGTGAGCAGGACGGCCAGGTCACGTAGAGCGCGCGCTTCGTCGCATAAAGGCGCGGTGCCGCACTCCCTGGCGCACTGGGAAGCCCGGGAGCGGGAGCAGAACCAGGATCTGCTCGTCCTCGACCCGAAGCGCCCGCAGGCGTTCCCCGGGCAGTGCCCGACCGACCTGATGGGCCGGATCCGGGTCCGGCTGACCGCCGAGGACGGGAACCTGGTCGCGTACGGGTTCGGCGGGCAGCGGATCGTGCTGCCGCCGGCGGCCGTGGGCGCGGTGAACACCGTCTCGGCGTTTCGCACGGGGGTCTTCACCCGCGGCCGGGCACTGCTCGTCCTCGACCACGACCAGCGGATCCTGCTGCGCGCGCCCGGCCTGTGGGAGACCTACGGCGAAGTGGCCGCGGTCTGCCAGGCGGCCCGGCTGCACCCCCCCAGGCACCTCGCGCCGACCATCGTGAACCGCCCCCGCGAGACCAACGGCAAACGGCACCGCACCGTGCGGCAGGTGCCCCGGTTCGTCAAGGCCCGCGGTTACCGCAGGCTGCGGGTCAGCCCGCGCGGCAGGCCGCTGCGGGTGCTGGCCCTGGTGGTGCTGTTCGCGCTGACGATCGGCATCGGCGTCTCCCTCGGCGTGTGGCCCGCGGTAGCGCTCCCGCAGTGGTTCGGCGCCGTGCGCACGCTGCTCGGCATCGCCGGCGCGGTGGCCGGCGCGGCGGGCGGGATCTGGGCGGGCCTGGCTATCGCGCATCTCTTCGCCGACGCACTGCGCTGGGGGCTCACGTCGATCGCGGTGGGCACGCTGGCGCCGCCGCGCCGATTCTTCCGCCGCCGCGAACGGGCCGGCGGCTGGACCGTCCTGGGAAACTTCTGCCTGGTGGCGCTGGTCCCCGCGCTGGTCTACTGGGGCCCGGGGACCGGTATCGCCTCGCTGGCCCACGGGTTCCGCGACTCCGCACTGGTCGCCAGCCTGCGCGCGCACGGCACCCAGGCCCGGGGCGAGCTGATCGACGTGCAGGACTTCTCCACCGACGACAACGACAACACCACGGTGAAGGACGTCTCGACGCTGAGCTTCCGCCGCTGGGAGACCACCGATCCCTCCATCGGCGGCCGCCCGCTGCCGCTCGACGCCAACGACCCGCTGGACACCCGCCGGCCGCTGACGGTGGTCTACCTGCCGTCCGACCCCGGCACCGCGGCGGCCGCGCAGCAGCTGGCCGGGTCGGTCTGGCACGGCGCGCCGACCGCCAACCTGATCTCCGGCGGACTGCTCACGCTGGCCCTGCCGCCGGCCGGCTGGCTCCTGGTGCTGGCGGTCCGGCGGCGCCGCTGGCGACGGGCCAAGAGCCTGGTCGACGATCTGACCGGGTAACGCTCGCGATAGAGGTGACGGATGAGTAATGACCCGGCCCGGTACATCCCGGCGACCCCCGCCGCGGCGCTCGTCCTCGCGGTGGACGGCTGCCGCGTCCTGGCCGCGGCCGGCCAGGCCGACCTGGTGTGGGGGCACCCGAGTGTCCGCGACCCGGAGGGCCGCGGCGTCTGGATGAAGGCCTCCGGCTGGGGCTTCGAGGAAATCGACGCCAGCCGGGTCGTGCTGGTCTCCCCGGACGGCGACGTGCTGGCGGGCGACGGGCCCCGGCACATCGAGTACCCCATCCACACCGAGGTGATGGCCGCCCGCCCGGACATCGGCGCGGTGGTGCACACCCACTCCCCGGCGGCCTGCCAGTTCGCCGCCCTTGACGTGCCGCTGCGCGCGCTCGACCACGCGGGCTCGCTGTTCGTCTACCCCGACATTCCCCGCTTCGGGCTGACCGGCGGCCTGATCAAGAACCGGTCGCTCGGGCAGTCCCTGGCGGCCGCGCTCGGCGACGCGAACGCGATGCTGCTCCCGCAGCACGGCATCGTCACGGCCGGCCCCGACCTGCCCGCCGCGGTGATGACCGCGGTTCTGCTCGACCGCGCCTGCCGGGCTCAGCTCACCGCCATGGCCGCCGGGCCGCTGCGGGTATGGGGCGCGGAGGACGACACGGTCGCCAAGCGCGCCGACGTCTGGGCCCCCCGCCAGCTCCAGGCCGGCTACGAGTACCTGCTCCGCCAGGCCCCGCCGCCGGGCCGCCCCGGTTAGTTGGAGAAGTCCTGGGTGAGCCAGACGGTGCCGGAGCCGTCGCGGTAGACCGCGATCCCGACGTGGGTATAGCTGGTGCTCAGGATGTTCATCCGGTGACCGTCGTCCGGCGGCTGCTCGTTGAGCATGGACTGGGTGAGGCCGACGGCCATCTGGGCGATGGCCGCGGAGGTGCCGGACACCGGGCCGCCCTCGCCGATGTTCTCCCCGGCGGCCGTCCAGTGCACCCCGGCGGCGGTCTCCCGGTCGCCGATGGCCGGCTCGCCCGCGCACTGGTGAGATAGCCCGCAGCCGCCCGCCATCAGCCGGCTGTGCTGGGACGAGCTGGTCTCGAGACCTGCGGTGACGGTCAGCGCGGGCAGCCCGGCCGTGGCCCGGGCCTGGTTGATCAGCGCCAGCACCTGCGCGGCGGCCGCGTCGTCCTCGGAAGCGGGCGCGCTGGCGGGCGCCGACGCCGGCGGCGAGCCGGCCCCGGTCGGCATCGGCGCCGACGTGACCGGGGCGGACGCGACGGGCGGGGCACCGCTCATCCCGGAGGACGGCGCCGACGGGGCCGCCGACGCCGACCCGGGCGACGGAGACACCGACGCCGACGGCCTGAGCTTCGGCTGGGACCGGTGCGCGCTGGCCGCGGACCGGCCCGGCGGGACCGTCACCACAGCCGGCGCCGCGGCGACGGCCACAGCGGCCGGCCCGGCGGCACAGGGGCTGGCCCCGGCGGCGCCGCAGCCTGCCGCGACCACCCGCGGGCTCGCGGTCGTCCGCGCCGCGACGGGCCCGGCGGCGGATCCGCCCTGGGCCAGGTAAATGCTCCCGCCGGCCACCCCAGCCAGCGTGAGCACGCTGAACGACGCAATCGCGGCCCGGCGGCCCGGCCTGGCCGCCCACCGTGTCCCACGGTTCATGTCACCACCACCTAACAGGCGCTGACACACTAGGACACTTACTCCCCATTACGTACCGAAATGGATAAATGTTGCCGTCATTACGGCCCGTCCCGCCCCGCCGGCCCGTCCGCCCGGCCGGCGGAAGGCGGGCAGCCGAGATGCTCCGCGGCCGATCTCCTGGCGGCGAGACACAGTGTTGTCGCTCTTCACCAGAATCCCCAGCACGAACACGTCGGTTGTCCAGCCCTCGCGCAGCACCGAGTGGAGAAGACGAACCGCGGCTTCCCGGTTAGTAGCGGTGCCGAAGAAAATGCCGATAGCTGCGTGACAAGCGCAATTATCTGTGGCTTGATGCTTATATGCCGCAAAGATGACCCATATCCGTCATAATGCTAACAGAGAAGAAGTTCAGACGAGGACATGCGGGCACGTGTCCGATGCGGGGACTCCGCTCATTGCAAGGGAGTATTGAAATGCGTTTTCGCCATGTCATGGCGGCTCTGGTGCCAGTCGGCGCCGCCTCGGCGCTTGTGGTCCTGCCGGCCGGCGTGTCTGCCGCCGTCGCCGGGCCGCATGCCCCGGCAGTGCAGGCCGGGCGAGCCACTCCGGCCATCGTTAACCCGCTGGCCTACAAGTACGTCGGCAAGTCCAGCCAGAAGAAGTCCGGTTCCTTCCTGTTCTCCTGCCAGGAGCCGGGGGCGGCGCTCAACTGCTACACGCCGCAGGAACTGGCCAAGGCCTATGACATCCCCAGCAAGCTGACCGGCGCGGGCGAGACCATCGTCATCATTGACGCCTTCGGCGACACGACGGTCTCCCAGGACCTGGGGGTCGAGGACACCACCTTCGGGCTGCCGGCCGCGAACCTGAATGTTCTCTACCCGGACGGCCAGCCGGTGATCGACCCGACCAACGCGGACCAGGTGGGCTGGTCCGGCGAGATCGCGCTCGACGTTGAGTCGGCCCACGCCGTCGCCCCGGCGGCCACCATTGACCTGGTCGTGGCCAAGAGCGACCAGGACGCCGACCTGGAAAGCGCGCTGAAGTACACGGTGACGCACCACCTCGGTTCGGTTATCTCGCAGAGCTACGGCGAGGCCGAGTCCTGCGAGGACCCGTCGATCATCAAGACCGAGCACCTGCTGTTCGCGAAGGCCGCGGCCGACGGCGTGTCGGTGTTCGCGGCCTCCGGGGACAACGGCGCGGCCCAGCCGACCTGCGACGGGTCCAGCTTCATCAAGTCGGCCAGCATCCCGGCCTCGGACCCGCTGGTGACCGGCGTCGGCGCGACCAGCCTCACCGCTTCCCAGCCGGACGGCAACTACGAGTCCGAGACCGCCTGGAACGACGCGGAGGGCTCGAGCGGCGGCGGCTACAGCACGCTGTTCAAGCGCCCCTTCTACCAGAACGGCTTCGTGAAGTCCCGCTACCGCGGCGTCCCCGACGTCGCCTACAGCGGCGCCGTCAACAACGGCCTGCTCATCGCCTGGTCCCAGGACAACCTGGCCAACCTGGGCAGCATCTACCTGTTCGGCGGCACCAGCGCCGGCTCGCCCCAGTGGGCGGCGATCACCGCGCTCGCCGACCAGGCCGGGCACAAGCGGCTCGGCCAGCTGAACCCGTACCTGTACCTCATCGCGCGCACCCCGCTCTACAACTACGTTTTCCACGACATCACCACCGGCAACAACTCGGTGTCGCTGGTTGACGCCAGCAACAACCCGGTAAACATCGCCGGCTACAACGCGGGCAAGGGCTGGGACCCGGTTACCGGCCTCGGCACCCCCGACGTGGCCCACCTGATCGCGATCCTGCACTAGGACCCGCCAGTCGGCCAGCTCCGGCCGGGCACCCGAACGGGTGCCCGGCCGGAGCCATTTCCGGATCTTGATCACCGCCCGGTGAAGCTATCCACTGCTTCTGGTAAATCCGTCGCGAAGATGCCCGTTATGCGTCATCATTTGCTCCCTAAACTGGTTCAGAAGAGCCGTGAGCGCACATGTGTGCTGGACAGATTTAGGTCACAAAGGGGGGCCAATGCGTTTTCGGCCGGTTATGGCGGCGGTAATACCAGCTGGGGCTGCGGCGGTGGTGCTCGCGATCCTGCCCGTCGCTGCCTCCGCTGCCGCGGCACCCGGCGCGACGGCCGCCGGGCACCTGGCTCCCGCGGTCAGCGCTCCGCTGGCGTACCGCCTCATCGGCAAGGTCCGGCCGTCGGCCAGCACCGGCTTGTTTCCCTGCCAGGAGCCGGGGGCGGCGACTAACTGCTACACGCCGCAGGAACTCGCCACCGCCTATGACATCCCGGCCAGGCTGAACGGTGCGGGACAGACCATCGTGGCCGTCGACGCCTTCGGTGACCCGACGCTGGGCCAGGACCTGGCCGTAGAGGACAGCACTTTCGGGCTCCCGAAGCCCCGTGTCAAGGTGATCTACCCCCAGGGCAAGCCCGCGTTCAACCCGAAGAGCGCCGACGAGGTCAACTGGACCGGCGAGATCTCCCTCGACGTGGAATCCGTGCACGCCATCGCCCCGGCCGCCACCATCGTGCTGGTCGTGGCCAAGAGCGACAACGACCCCGACATGTACCAGGCGCTGCAGTACACGGTGAAGCACCGCCTCGGCTCCGTCCTGTCGCTGAGCTACGGCGAGGCCGAGTCCTGCGAAGCCCGGTCCGTCCTGCAGGCGGAGCACCAGCTGTTCGCGACCGCCGCGGCCCGAGGGGTGTCGGTGTTCGCCTCTTCGGGTGACACCGGCGCGGCCGAGGTGAACTGCAAGGGCACCAGCTACTTCAAGTCGGTCGACGTCCCGGCCGCGGACCCGCTGGTGACCGGTGTCGGCGCGACCAGCCTCACCGCCGCCCAGCCGTCCGGCCGCTACCAGTCCGAGCGAGCCTGGAACAATAAGTACGGGGCGAGCGGCGGCGGCTACAGCAGGTCCTTCCCGCGCCCGTCGTACCAGGCCGGCCTGGTGTCCGCGCCCGGCCGTGGCGTTCCCGACGTCGCCTACAGCGGCGACACCAACAACGGCCTGCTGATCGCCTGGTCCGAAGGCTCGGCGGCCAACGTGGGCGACTTCGCCACCTTTGGCGGCACCAGCGCGGGCTCCCCGCAGTGGGCCGCGATCACCGCGCTAGCCGATCAGGCCGCCCGCAAGCGGCTCGGCCTGCTTAACAGCAGGCTCTACGCGCTTGCCCGCAGCTCGCACTATCACTCGGTCTTCCACGACGTGACCGCCGGCAGCAGCACGGTGACGCTGACCCGCCCCAACGGCGGGACAGTGCACGTCACCGGCTACCCGGCGACCAAGGGCTGGGACGCGGTGACCGGCCTCGGCACCCCCGACGTAGCCCAGCTGCTCAGGTACCTGCATTAAGCCGCCGCAGCACCAGGCAAGACGGTGAGTCCGGTTTTACCGCCGGCGGCGGCCGCGGGTGCGGGGCAGGCCGATCGGCTGCGTCGGCTCAGGCGGAAGCTGGCCGGGCCCGTAGCCCGGGCCCTGCTCCGGGCCGGGGCCATAGCCCGCTTCCGCCGGGTACGTTGCGCCCGTCCGGTAAGACGAGTCGCGGTCGAAGCCGCTCCCGTCGTCCCCGTAGGTGCCGCCGTCCTGGTAGCCCGGGTTTTTCCGCATACCGGGGTTCTCCTGGTAGCGGGCGTTACCCCGGTACGCGGCGTCGTCCCGGTAAGCGGGCGGCTCGACGTAACCGCGGGGCGCCCGGCGGACCGTCGTCCGGCGCACCGACCGGGCCGCTACCGCGGTCAGCAGCGACGTGATCGCGAGCCCGATGACCAGGTTGACGAGCGCGGTAGCGCCCTTCTGGTTCAGCGGAGCGGACGTGCTGAACGGGTAGACCGTGGCGACCGCGGTCAGCAGCCCCATGATCCAGTTGAAGAACAGCCGGGGCTGCGGCGTGCCCAGCACCAGCAGGTAGAGCACGCCCGCGGCGACCACTGCGATCAGGGCCGCCAGGAGTGCGTACTCTCCGGTATGGGCGTTGCCCCAGGCTCCGTCCCCCTCGGGGGCCAGGATCGGGATGCTGAGCGTCCAGCGGCAGACGAGGATGCCGACCAGCGCGATCAGCGCCGCGACGACCGCGGTCGCTGCGGCACCCGCCCAGAACTGGGCGGCGTCGGGCCGGACGCGGCTGACGGCCGGGTCGTCAGGCGATGCGGGATAGGTCATGTCTGCTCCTCGCAGTTGAGCGTCGGTCCTCAGCTACCCAGGCGAGTCCGGGAAAACCTTTCCGTAGCCGGCAACGTCACGCTCCGTCCGGCTGCCGTCTCCGTCGGCAGCCCGGCGCCGTAGCCGTCCGCCGCGCGGCCGCCTCCGACGTGCTAGACGCGGGGCAGCAACTCGGCCAGCAGCGTCCCGACCTGGGCGGCCGACGCCGCGGTGGCGGCGAGCACGCCCTGGTGGTCGATCGGCTCGTCGGTCAGGCCCGCCGCCGGGTTGCTCACCATCGAGACCCCGAGGACCTCCGCGCCCAGGTGACGGGCGGCGATCGTCTCCATGACGGTAGACATGCCGACCAGGTCCGCGCCCGCGCCGCGCAGCATCCGGATCTCGGCCGGGGTCTCGAAGTGGGGCCCGGGCAGCCCGGCGTACACCCCCTCGGCCAGCGACGGTTCGAGTTCCCGGGCCAGGCCGCGCAGCCGCCGGGAATACGCTTCGGTGAGGTCGGTGAACCGGGAGGGGACCCCGGGCGGCAGCGGTCCCGCCAGCGGGGAGCGGCCGGTGAGGTTGAGGTGGTCGCTAATCAGCACGGGCTGGCCGACCGCGTAGTCGGCGTTGATGCCGCCCGCCGCGTTGGTCAGCACTACGGCCCGGCAGCCGGCCGCGATCGCGGTGCGTACGCCATGCGTGACGGAATGCGGCTCATGCCCTTCGAAAAGATGAATGCGGCCGAGATAGAGCAGGACGTTAAGCTGGCCCTTTTTTACATAACGAACGGATGGTGCATGACCCTTTACGCTCGGTTGCCTAAATCCAGGCAGGTCGGCTAGTGCTATCTCCCGCTCGGGGGCGCCGATCGCGTCCGCGGCGGCCAGCCAGCCCGAGCCGAGCACCACGGCGACGTCGAAACGGTCGGCGCCGGACTGTGCGAGCAGGGCCGCGGCGGCCGCCCCGGCGAGGGAGAAAGGGTCAGAGGCCAGGGAAAATGCCGTTTCGGGGATGTCGTTCATACTGGCGATCATTCCGTAATCGGCGGTCCGCTGTCACGGTGTGTGTAATGCGGGAGTGATTCGCGTCACAAAATGGTAAGTTTTCCGGTCCGCTTTTCTTAGTGAAGTCGCAGGCGGCGAATGTTTCTTTCTGGCATCGTGGTCCGGCAGCGGCAGATGAGTGCGGTTTATGCGCGACACGGACCGAAAGGACTGCGTTGTCACGACATCGGAGCGCGGTGCTGGCGGAACGCCCGCAGGCACCGGCGGCGGACCCGGGTGCTTCCCGCACTCGCGTGGCCGGCACCGACGCGAGACCTCCCGGCACCATCCCCGGGCCTTCCGGTACTGACCCGAAGGTTCCCGGCGGCGGCTCCGGTTCTTCCGGCGCTGGCTCTCCTGCTGCCGGCTCGTTCGTGG
>DASWUW010000743.1:0-1908 GCA_036406335.1 Trebonia sp. | reverse complement strand
CGCCGACAGCAGAGTGGTTCGCTGCGCCACCTCCGCGGTCAGGGCCTCGGCCAGCCCGGGCAGACCGTGGGTGCGGCCTTGGAAGATGACATCGATGACGATGACGTTCTCGCTCAGCGTCAGCCCGGCTGAGTGGCCGCGGGCGGCCATCGCGTCCGCCAGCAGCTTGTGTTCCTCGGTCACCCGTTTCTGGATCCGGTCCCACGGCCCGTCCCCGTCGTCTACGGAGTCGAGTTCGGTGTTGACCGCACGGGCCAGGATTACCGTCGGCGTCGCCGCCCACGGCTGCCCCGGGTCCGGGATCTCCAGCGCGGGCACTGCCACCCGAAGCAGCCCCGTGGCGGCAAAGGCCTGGAACTCGCGCACCGCCTGGTCGCGCAGCCGGGCGGCTTCCGCAACCTGCGTCCGCAGTTCGCCCTGCTTCCCGTCCGCCTGGCCCCGGTCCCCGATCGCCGCCTGTTCCCGCCGGCGGGCATCCGTCTCCGAAGTCCTAAGCCGGCCGAGGGCGCCAGTCACCTCCCCGAGTCGCCGTTGCAGCTCCTCGACCGCCGTACCCGCCGTGGCCAGCAGCTCCGCATAGGTCCGGGACGCGGCGGCGGCTGCCTCCCGGGCGTCGGCGGCCAGTTCGCCCGCCTCCGACAGCAGCTGGCGGCTGTCGGTCAGCTCGGTCTCCGCCTCGGCCGCGGCCCGGATCGCCCCGTGCGCCGCCTCGGCCGCGGGCCACAGTCCGGCCAGCGCCACCCGGTACGCTTCGACGGCTGCCCGCACGGCGGCGAGCTCACCCGGGACCGCGGGCAGGCCGGTGTCGGCGGCGAAGTCCTCCGCCTCCGCCTGCGCGGCCGCCTGCTCCTGCCGCCGCTGCCGAACCTTGGCCTCGGCTTTGGCCTGCTCGGCGCGGGCCCGGGCCAGCTGCCTGCGCTGTTCGGCGCCCACCGTGTGCGCTTCGCGGACCCCGGCATCCGCTGGCACCGTCCGGTGCTCCTCGGCGAGGCGGCTCTGCCGCGTTCTGACGTCGGCCAGCCGGGCGTCGATCTCCGCGATCGCCGCTTGCTCGCCGTTCAGCTCATCTTCCAGCTCGAGCAGCCGCGTCCGCCGCGCCGCCTCGCGCGCCCCCTCGCCGATATAGCCGGCTTCCTGCTTGCGCCAGGCACCGCTCAGCAGCCCGTTGCGCCACCGCCCGTCGGTGGTCACCCAGGCCGCGGAGCCGTCGGCCGGCCCCGCCTCGCTCCCGATCGCCCGCAGAACGGCGGCGACGGTCTCCGCTGGCAACACCGCCGCCTGCGGGTCAGCTCCGTCGATCGCGGGGATTAGCAGGCTGGCACACGATTGCCCCGCCACCGGGGCCAGCCCGGAGACCACGATCACGTCCCCGCTGACCAGGTTCCCGTCCGGTGTTACCCAGGCGTCGAGGATCCCCGCCGCCTCCAGGGCGGCCTCCAGCCCGGCCCGCTCGGCGCCGGACAGGCGCGGGTCGAAATCGGTCACCCGCCACAGCGGCGCGCCGGGGCGGCCGTCGCGCGCCTCCGGATTCCTGGTGTGCGGCACGGGCGGGATGTCGTGGCCGCCCGCGTGCAGCCGGGTGATCATGACGGCCAGTTCGCCGGCCCGCGCGGCCCGCCCGGCCCGCTGGCTGTCCAGTTCCCCGGTCAGCCGGCCAAGCTCGGCTCCCGCGGCGCGGGCGGCGGCGTCGAGGACCGCCGCCGCCGGGTTGGCCCCCTCACCGGCCAGGCCCCACGGTTCCAGGCTGGCGATCAGCTCGTCGGAATCGGCCACCCGCAGCTCGGCCAGGCCGCCCAGGTACCCGCGGTACGCGTCCAGAAGCAGCCGCATCCGTTCCTCTGCCTCTTCCTCCGCGGCCGTGACCCGGTCGGCCGCGGCCTGGACCTCAGCCGACCAGCCGCCTTCGGT
>DASWUW010000742.1:0-1641 GCA_036406335.1 Trebonia sp. | reverse complement strand
GCCGATCATGTCCGGGACCGGAAACCGGGAGACCGGCGGCACCGTGTCGCCGTCAGCCGCCGCGGCTGGCCCGGCGCAGGCCGCAGCCTGGGTGGCCCAGCAGGTGAGCCCGGACGTCACCGTGACGTGCGACCCGGTTATGTGCGGGCAGCTGCACCGAGACGGATTCCCGGCCGCCGGGCTGAAGCCGCTGCCGCGCGGCGCCCGCGTTCTCCCCGGTTCGGGGGTAGTCGTGGCCACGCCGGCCGTCCGCGGCCAGCTCGGCTCCCGCCTCGCCACCGCCTACGCCCCGCAGGTGATCGCCAGCTTCGGCTCGGGTGCCGCGCGGGTCGATGTCCGCACGATCGCGCCGGCCGGCGCCAGCGCCTTCCGGACCCGGCTGGCCACCCGGCAGGCGGCCCTGGCCGTGGTCGGCCGCCAGCTGCTGAGCAACAAGAACATCCGGGCCTCGGCGTCCGCGGGCGCGGCCCTGCGGGGCGGCCAGGTTGACGCCCGGCTGCTCACGATCCTGGCGCTGCTGTCGGCCCAGATGCCAGTCCGGCTGACCGGATTCGCCGGCGCGCCCGGCGCGAGCCCCGGAGTGCCGTTGCGCGGCGCGGAAATCGGCGTCGCGACGACAGCGGACCGGTCCGCTGTCGTCGCCCTGCTCAACGCTCAGCAGAGCCCTTACCGGCCGACGGTGGCGATCATGGCCGGCGGCAGCCGGCCAGTGATCACCCTGCGGTTCGACGCTCCGGCGGCCGTGAACATGTCGCAACCATGAAAGGAAAAACCATGAGGCACCTACGGAATATCAGCCGGGCCGCGCTGCTCCTCGCCGCCTCGGTCCTGCTGCTCGCGGCGTCCGCCGCCGCCGCCGCGGCGGCGACCGCCGGATCACAGACGACCGCGTCCAGCACCGCCTGGATCCGGCTGGCCCACCTGTCGCCCAATACGCCGGCCGTGGACGTGTACCTGTACTCGTTTGGCGATCCCCGGGCGCGGATCGTCTTGCATCACGTCGCCTACGGCGACGTCTCCGGCTTCCTGCCGGTCCCGGAGGGCGAGTACAGCGTCGCTATGCGCGCGGCCGGCGCCTCGGCGGCCAGCCTGCCGGTGCTCTCGAGCAGCACCCGGATTACTTCCGGCACCGCGTACACCGCCCTGGCCGTGGGCCTGCGATCGGGCCTGCGGCTGCGGATCTTCCACGATGACCTGACCACGCCAGCGGGCAAGTCCCTGGTGCGAGTGGTGCAGGCATCGATGAAACACCCCAAGGTCACGGTGAGCTGGGGCAGCAAAACCATCGCGAGCAAGCTGCCCTTCGCGTCGGTAACGTCCTACCAGGCGGTCTCGCCCGGTGTGCGGACCCTGGCGGTGACCGCGGGCGCCGCGGGCACGACATCAGCGGTCACGCTGACCGCGGGCAGCATCCACACGCTCATCGTGCTTGACGGGGCCAAGGGCCTGGCGGTCACCTACCTCGAGGACGCGGACGGCAGCAGCAAGCTGCCCGTAGGCGGCGTCCAAACCGGATTCGGCGGCACCGCCCCGCACGGGCCCGGCTCGCCGCTGCCGTGGCTGGAGGTTATCGCCGGCGGGTCCGTCCTCGTACTCGGCGGCGGTCTCGGCCGGCGCCGCAGCCGCCGGGGGACCGGCCAG
>DASWUW010000741.1:0-3319 GCA_036406335.1 Trebonia sp. | reverse complement strand
CGCTGGGCGCGGGAGCTGGTCACCGGGTTCGGCCGCCTGGACGGGGAGGTGGTCGGCCTGGTCGCCAACCAGCCCCAGGTGCGCAGTGGCGCGATCTTCGTCGACTCGGCCGACAAGGCCGCCCGCTTCATCACGCTGTGCGACGCGTTCAATATCCCCCTGGTGTTCCTTCAGGACGTGCCCGGCTTCATGGTCGGGGTCGCGGTGGAGCGGCAGGGCATCATCCGGCACGGCGCGAAGATGATCACCGCGATGTCGAGCGCGGCCGTGCCCCGGTTCACCGTGGTGCTGCGCAAGGCCTACGCGGCCGGCTTCTACGCCATGTGCGCGCCCGGCTTCGAGCCCCGGGCGACGCTGGCCCTGCCCACCGCGACGATCGGCACCATGTCCGCCGAGGCCTCGGCGAACGCGGTCTACGCGAACAAGATCGCGGCGATCGCCGACCCGGAGGAGCGGGCCGCCTTCACCGCCGCCCGGGTGGCCGAGCAAGAGGCCGACTTCACCTTGCTGCGCATGGGCGGCGACCTGGTCGTGGACGCGGTAGTGGAGCCGGACGCGCTGCGGGCGGAGCTGAGCCGGCGGCTGCGCGCGGCGGCCGGCTGGTCCCGGCCGGCCGCCGCGCGCCATCACCCGGTCAGTCCGGTCTGAGCGGCCTGGTCCGCCGGAAGGAGTGCTGATGCGGGTCGCGCTGATGATCCCGCCGGACTACCCGCTGGCCGGGGTGCCGGCCCTCGCCGCCGGGGCCGAAGACGCCGGGTTCGACCTGATCGCCTGTGGTGAGCACCTGTTCTTCCACGGACCGGTGCCCAACGCGTTTGTCGCGCTGGCGGCGGCGGCCGGCGCCACCACCAGGATCCGGCTGCTGAGCGCGCTGACGATCCTGCCGCTGTACCCCGCTGCGGTCGCGGCCAAGCTGGTCGCGACGCTGGACGGGGTGTCCGGCGGCCGGTTCGAGCTCGGCGTCGGGGTCGGCGGGGAGTACCCGGCCGAGTTCGCCGCGGCCGGGGTGCCGGTCGCGGAGCGCGGGCGCCGCACCGACGAGGCGCTGGAGGTGCTGGCGCGGCTGCTGCCCGGCCAGCCGGCCTCGTTCGGCGGCGCCTACACCACCCTCGGCGGCCAGCGACTGCAGCCGCCCGCCGTGCAGCAGCCGCGCCCGCCGGTCTGGGTGGGCGGTCGCCGCGAGGCCTCGATGCGCCGGGCCGCCCGGTACGCCGACGGCTGGCTGCCCTACCTGATCACCCCCGAGCGCCTGGCCAGCGGCATGGACACGGTCCGGGCGGAGGCGGCGCTGAGCGGCCGGGCGCCGGGCGCCGTGCGCGCCGGGGTGTACTGCTGGGCCGCGACCGACGCCGACGGCCACTGGGCCCGGCGCACCGCGGCCGCCACGGTCAGCGCGATCTACCAGCAGGACCTGCGGCCCCAGGCCGGCCAGTACCTCCTGGCGGGTACTCCCGCCGAGGTGAGCGCGCGGATCGCCGAGTACGCCGCGGCGGGGGCGCAGACCCTGGTCTACGCCCCCGCCTGCGAGCGGGACGACCTGGCCCGGGTGGTGCGCACGTTCGCCGAGGACGTGCTGCCCGGGCTGCGGGAACGAACAGACGGAGGGAACACGGGTGGCTGAGCTGAGCCGGATCCTCATCGCCAACCGGGGCGAGATCGCGCTGCGGATTATCCGGGCGGTGCGCGACGCCGGGCTGACCAGCATCGCCGTCTACGCCGAACCGGACGCCGGCGCCCGGCACGTCGCCCTGGCCGACGAGGCCCACCCTCTCGGCGGCCGGACCGCGGCCGACACCTACCTGTCCGCCCCCGCCCTGCTGGCCGCGGCCGGCCGGGCCGGGGCCGACGCGGTCCATCCCGGCTACGGTTTCCTGTCCGAGAACGCCGACTTCGCCCAGGCCGTCACCGACGCCGGGCTGACCTGGATCGGCCCGCCGCCCCAGGCCATCCGTGACCTGGGCGACAAGGTAGCCGCCCGGCGCATCGCCCGGCAGGTCGGTGCCCCGCTCGTGCCGGGCACCGCGGGCCTGGCGGCGGGGCCGGCTGACATCGCCGCCTTCGCCGCCGAGCACGGGCTGCCGGTCGCGATCAAGGCCGCCTTCGGCGGCGGCGGCCGCGGCTTCCGGGTCGTCCGGTCGCTGGCCGAGATCGAAGGCCAGTACGAGTCGGTGCAGCGGGAGGCGGCGGCCGCCTTCGGCCGGGCCGACTGCTACGCCGAGCGCTACCTGGACCGCCCCCGGCACGTGGAGGCGCAGGTCCTGGCCGACCAGCACGGCAACGTCGTCGTCGTCGGCACCCGGGACTGCACCCTGCAACGGCGGCATCAGAAGCTGGTGGAGGAGGCGCCCGCCCCGTTTCTCACCGACGCCCAGCGCGAACAGGTCCACTCCTCGGCCCAGGCCATCTGCCGGGCGGCCGGCTACGCCGGCGCCGGGACGGTGGAGTACCTGCTGGGCACCGACGGCACCCTGTCCTTCCTCGAAGTCAACACCCGGATCCAGGTCGAGCACCCGGTGACCGAGGAAACGACCGGGATCGACCTGGTTCGCGCCACGCTCCGGATCGCGGCGGGCGAGCGGCTGCGGATCGCCGCCGCCCCCGAGCCGCGCGGGCACGCGATCGAGTTCCGGATCAACGCCGAGGACCCGGCCCGCGGTTTCCTGCCCGCCCCCGGTACCATCACCCGGCTGACCCTGCCGGAGGGCCCCGGGGTGCGGTTCGACTCGGGCATCCAGGCCGGCGACGTGATCGACGGGTCGTTCGACTCGATGCTGGCCAAGCTGATCGTGACCGGCGCCGACCGGGCGGAGGCGCTGGAACGGAGCCGCCGCGCGCTGGCCGAGCTGGCCGTGGACGGCATCACCACCGTGCTGCCGTTTCACCGGGCGGTGGTCCGCGACCCCGCGTTCACCGCCGCCGAAGCCGACGGCTTCACCGTCCACACCGACTGGATCGAGACCGAGTTCCGGCTCCCCGGCCCGCAGCCGGCCGGGGAGCCGGTGCCAGCCTGGCCGCCCGAGGCGGTCACCGTACCGGTCGGCGGGCGGCGGCTGGCCGTGCGCCTTCCCGGTCTGGCCACGCTGAGCGCGGCCGGCCAGGAGCTCGCCGCCCCGGGTATCACCGCCGCCGCGAGCGGGACCGGCCGCGGCCTGGCCTCGGCCGGCCCGGCGGGCAACGCGGTCACCGCGCCCATGCAGGGCACCGTGACCAAGGTCGCCGTCGCCGAGGGACAGTACGTGGAGGCGGGCGGCCTGATCGCAGTAGTCGAGGCGATGAAGATGGAGAACCCGGTGACCGCGCACAAGGACGGCACGGTGAC
>DASWUW010000740.1:0-9661 GCA_036406335.1 Trebonia sp. | reverse complement strand
GGCTACTTCGCCAGCCGCGCCGCGCCGCTGGGGCGGGTGCCGGCCCAGGTCGTGCACGCGGCCTTCTACAGCTTCGCCGACGGCGAGGCCGCGCGACACATCCCGAGTGCCTGGGAGACGATCCCCCCCGAGGCATCCGCGGCCGCACGGATGCGGGGCAGCGCGGCCTCCCTGCGACGGATCCTCGGCGACGAGCTGGCCGGCTCCCCCGGCCTGGCGCGCGCCGCCGACCTGACCACCAAGGCCGCGACGAGCGCGCCCACGGAAGGCCGGATGATGTACGCCGGGATGCGCACCCTTCCGGTGCCCAGCGACCCGGTCGCCCGGCTGTGGCACTCCGCGACCATGCTGCGCGAGCACCGCTGCGACGGGCACATCGCCGCTCTGGTCAGCGCCCGCATCGGCGGCACCGAGGCCCACGTCCTGTCCGCGCTGGCGTCGGGCATCCACCCGCCGGAGTCGTTCGGACGCATTCACCACCTGCCGAAAAAACGGCTGGCGGAGGTTATGGACGGGCTGCGCGAGCGCGGGCTCGTCGACACCGGCGGCTGGTTCACCGACGCCGGCCGCGAGACCAAGCAACGCATCGAAGCCCTCACCGACGAGCTCGCCGTCCCGCCGTACGAAGCCCTGTCTCCGGGCGAGCTCGACGAGCTGATCGCCGAGCTTGAACCCGTCACCGCGACGCTGACGGCTACGGGGTCGCAGTGACAAACACGCCTTAGACACCGTTCGACGGTGCCGGCACCGACGCCCCGGGCCGGACGCTTTCCGCTTGCTCTTTAGTCAGCTGCCGCGTTCGCCCGCAGCTGACGCAGGTATCGGTGTAGCTGCCAGCGCCAAGCGGAAACACGGGTATGAAGAACAGGGTGAACCATCGACGCCGGCGGACAACGCGGTGAGCTGCCGGGACTCCACAGGTATCGCAGATGTAGTTGATGGTCGCCAAAATCGCAACGCGGGCCCGATAACCAAAGATCAACACTGTGACTGCTCCTTGATGCTCACCTTGACGACCGTCTCGCAAACGACAAGGTCGTCTATATTGGGGCTATCCTGCCTCCTCCTCCCGATTCGCACCACCGAAACCAACGGTTCCAGGCCTTCCACGCGCCGGACGAGGCCCGGGATCGCAGCCTAGGCTGCGGGTTCCCCTGGGGCTGCGAGGTAGCATCGCGTCGTGACCGGAGGCACTCTGCTCGAGAACTATCTTGCGGTTACAGGCGGCGGGGACGGCGGCAGCGCCGAATCCGCGACCCTGGTCAGCGGTCAGTTCCACGATACGGTGCTCCGCGGCGACTGCTCCGCCAGCTGGGAGAACATGATCTGCCGGTCGCGATTCCGGTCCCGCTGCCCGGGTCGGCCCGCGGTGAGCCCCTCGGCCGGTGTTACGTTGCGCTCCGCCGCCTGTCAGGGCGGCCGGTCTACGGCGGTCAGGTCACCGGCCCGCACGCGGAGCCAGTAGCGGCCGGTGATCTAGCTGCACTGCTCGACTGACTAAGCTGACGCGGTGGCGGCGACGCACTCGTGCACGGCGACCTCGGCGGCACCAACCTCCTGTGGCGAATCGACGGAACCAGTCTTCCTCGCCTGACCGGTGTCCTCGACTGGGACGGGGCACAAATCGGGAATCAGGCCGACGACCTCGCGTCGATAGCCGCCACGCTCGGCCGGCCGGCCGCGAAACGGATAGACGCAATCCGCCACTCCGGCGACATACCTACCATCGCCGCAGCCGAGGCGATTACCGCGACCTGCGCCCTTCAGCAAGCCCTTCCCGCCGCACTCAGCGGAGACATCGTCAATCTGGACGACGGCCTCACGACCTACCGCGTCCGTTGATCACTGCCTGGCGGACCGGGATCGCGAGCTCTATACGTTGAACCTGAATTCCACTACGTCGCCGTCTCGCATGACGTAGTCCTTGCCTTCGATGCGGGCCTTGCCGGCCGCGCGGGCGGCGGGGACCGAGCCGGCTGTCATCAGGTCGTCGTAGGAGACGATCTCGGCCTTGATGAAGCCCTTCTGGAAGTCGGTGTGGATCACGCCGGCCGCCTCGGGGGCGGTGGCGCCGATCGGGATCTCCCAGGCCCGGGACTCCTTCGGGCCCGCCGTCAGGAAGGTCTGCAGGCCGAGGGCGCGGAAGCCGGCGGTGGCCAGCTGGGCCAGACCGGGCTCGCCCAGGCCGGCCTCGGCCAGCAGCTCGGCGGCTTCTTCGTCGGACAGCTCGGCCAGGTCGGCTTCGGTCTTGGCGTCGAGGAAGATCGCCTCGGCCGGGGCGACCAGGCTGGCCAGCTGCTTCCTCAGCGCGTCGTCGGTCAGGTCAGCCACGTCCATGTTGAACACGTACACGAACGGCTTGGCGGTCATCAGGTGCAGCTCGCGCAGCGTGTGCAGGTCGATCCCGGCGGCGGCCGCGCCGGCGAACAGCGTCCGGCCCGCGTCGAGCACCGGCACCGCCGCCTGGGCGGCCGCGACCGTCTCGAGCTTCTCCGGGTCCTTGGCGAACTTCGTCTCCTTGACCAGCCGGGGCAGCGCCTTCTCCAGCGTCTGCAGGTCGGCCAGGATCAGCTCGGTGACGACCGTTTCGATGTCGCCCTCAGGCTCGGCCGAGCCCTCGACCCGGGTCACGTCGGGGTCGCGGAACTCTCTTACTACCTGGCAGATGGCGTCGGTCTCGCGGATGTGACCGAGGAACTGGTTTCCCAGCCCCTGCCCCTGGGACGCGCCCTTGACCAGGCCCGCGATGTCGGTGAAGCGCACCGACGCGGGCACCACCCGGGCCGAGTTGTACAGCTTGGCCAGCGCGCTGAGCCGGGGGTCGGGCACGCCGACCACGCCCACGTTCGGCTCGATCGTGGCGAACGGGTAGTTCGCCGCGAGGGCGCCGGCCTTGGTCAGCGCGTTGAACAGGGTTGACTTGCCGACGTTGGGCAGGCCGACGATTCCGATAGACAGGCTCACAAACGGCCAGTCTATTTGCGCGCAGCCAAACCTCAGAACTGCGCGCTGTACTGGGTGGTGGCGATGCGGGCCTCGATCACCAGCGGGCGGCCGCGGCCCGGGTCGAACGCGCCGGACAGGACCTTCTCCAGGCCGGACACCGACTCCACCCGGACCCCGTCGCAGCCGAGCGCCTCGGCCAGCAGCGGGATGTCGGTCCGGTCCACGCCGGTCGCGGCCAGCGGGTAGCCGACCGCCGCCTGGTGCAGCTCGATGCGGTTGAGGCCGCCGTCGGAGAACACCACGACGACCAGGCCCAGCCCGAGGCGGGCGGCCACCGGCAGCTCGGAGGCGGTCATCGCGAAACCGCCGTCGCCGGTGAGGCAGACCACCGGGGTGCCGGGGGCCGAGGAGAGGGCGGCGCCGATCGCGGCGGGCAGCCCGAAGCCCATCGCGGACAGCCCGTTGGTGATCAGCGTCTGCCGGGGCGCGAGCGCGGTCCAGGCCTGGCCGGTCATGATCTTGTGCGAGCCGACGTCCGCGGTGACCACGGTTTTCCCCGGCGCCGCGGCCCGCACCGTCTCCACCAGCTCGGACGGGTTTAGCCGGCCGGCGCTGTAGCCCGCGTGGTACCCGGCCCGCAGGGTGGCCCGGTGCGCGGCCACCGCTTCTTCCGTCCAGCGGGCGCCGTCGTCCCAGGCGGACCGGAACCAGCGGAGGGCGGCGGCGGTGCTGCCGACCACTTCGGTGTCCGCCGGGTAGACCTGGTCGGTGTTCGGGACCGCGTCCACGTGGAGCACCGGGACGGACAGCGACCACGGGGTAATCAGCTCCACCGGGTCGAAACCGGCCGCGATGACCAGGTCGGCCGAGCCGAGCAGGTCCCAGATCACCCGGTGGCCGGCCATGTCCAGTGTTCCGGCGTACCAGGGGCTGTCCTCCGGGATGACCCCCTTGGCCATCGCGCCCACCACCACCGGCAGCCCGGCGTGCGCCGCCAGGTCGGCCAGCGCGCCGGCCGCCCCGCCGCGTACCAGCCCGGCGCCGGCCAGCAGCACCGGCCGCCGGGCGGCGCGCAGCACGCGCAGCGGCTCGTCCCCGAAGACCTGCACGCCGTCGGCCGCCGGGGCCAGCGGCGGGATCTTCCCGCCGCCCGCGGTTCCCGGTCCGCTCATCCCGAACGAGTCCGCGGTGACGGTCAGGTGCACCGCACCGGGACGTTCGGCCGTGGCGGTCCGCAGGGCCCGGCGCAGCACGATTTCGGCCGAAGCGGGCTCCAGCCGGGCGGTGAGCTTGGTGACCGGCGCGAACAGCCGGTTGTGGTCGATCAGCTGGTGGGTCCAGAACTGCTCCCGGGTACTGTCCACCTGGCCCGACAGCGCGAGCAGGGGCACCCGGTCCAGCTGGGCCGACGCGACCCCGTTGAGCAGCGCGGTCGATCCCGGGCCGAGGGTGGACAGGCAGGCGCCGACGGTTCCGCTGCGCATCGCCGCGCCCTCGGCCATGAACGCGGCGGACGCCTCGCGGGCGGCGGAGACGACCTCCGGGCCGCCGCGCCGGGCCGCCTCGATAAAGTCGACCAGCGACTCTCCCGGGTAGCCGAAGACGTGGCTGACCCCAGCCTGGCGGAGATAGTCGGCTAGCAGAGACGCAACGGTCCGTTCCGCATTCACGGGATTGGTTCAGTCCTCTCGGGCCGGCCCGCGGGCAGCCGGCCGACGAAGACGGCCGCGGCGGCGGCGAACACGACGGCCAGGGCGGCGAGGGACAGCCAGTCGACGCCGGACGGGTGGTCCAGGAGGGTGAGGGCGGCGCCGGCCAGCAGCACGGCGGGCAGCCAGAGGGCCGGGGACACCGGAGCCCGGCGGCCGCGCACCGCGGTCACGGCGGACAGCAGCAGGGCCAGGGCGAGCGCCACCGCCGAAGCCAGCAGCAGGGTGAGGTAGGCCGGGCCGTAGCCGTCCGGCAGGCGGCCGCCGGCCGCCGGAACCAGCAGGGCGATCGCGTCGGCAACGGCCAGCCCGGGCAGCGCGACGGCCAGCCGGGCCAGCAGGTACGCGGCCGCGCTGAGGCCGGCGAACCGCTCGGCGCGCAGGATGCCGGGTTCGCCGCGGGTCGGCGGCAGGCCGTAGGCCAGGCCGGTGCCGAGCCCGCCGAGCACGATCCAGGCGGCGGCGGCACCGGGTGAGTTAAGCGCCCCGGCGCCGATCAGGGCGGCGAACGCGAGCAGTACGGCCACCGGGGCGGCCGCCACGGCCAGGCGGGCGGCGGGCGAGCGGCGGAGCACCTCAGCGTTCCGCTGGCTCAGCACGGGCAGCTGCCGGACCGGACTGGGGCGGACCGGACCGGGGCGGACCGGGCGCCGGTCGGGCCAGGGGTCGGCCCGGTCGAGGCCGGTCGGGCGCGGGTCGCCGGGGAAGACGCTGACCCGGCCCGCGGAGTGCGGGCCGGCCGACTCCGGCACCAGGAACCGCGGCCCGGACCGGGGCGAGGTGACCGGGACGGGAGCGAAACCGGGGCGAGGCGGGGAAAAGTGGTAGAAGCGGCGGGACCAGGCGGTGGCCGGGTCGCTGAGGCCCGCGAGCCGTTCGTAGATCTCCTCGAGACTGTCGGCGCCGAAGTACTCCCGGGCCGCAGCCGGGGTACCGAAGAAGGCCAGGTGGCCGCCGGTGGCCAGGACGGCGACCTTGTCGCAGCGGGCCGCGTCCAGCGGGCTGCCGGTGGTCAGCACCACCGTGATGCCGTCGCCGGCCAGCCGCCGCAGCAGGCGCAGCACCTCGGCCGCCTCGCCCGGGTCGAGTCCGGCGGTGGGCTCCTCCAGGAACAGCTGCGCGGGGCAGGCCAGCAGCTCGGCGGCGACGGCGGCGCGCTTGCGCTCCCCCGCGCTGAGCTCGCCGCCGGGCACGGCCGCCCGGCCGGTCAGGCCGGCCGTGGCCAGCGCGTCCGGCACCGCCCGCTCGCCGCCGGGGACCGAGCGCAGCGCGGCGGTGTAACGCAGCGCCCGCTCCAGCGGCAGGGCCGGGTACGCGCCGCTGTCGGCGGGAACGTAGCCGCCGGAGCCGGGATCGCCCGCGGGGTAGCGGATGACCGTGCCCGACAGGGGCGGGCGCAGCCCGGACATCGCGTCGAGCAGCATCGTCTGGCCCGATCCGCTGGTTCCGGTGATCCCCACCAGCTCGCCGCGGCCGACGGTCAGCGAGATATCCCGGACCGCGGGTTCCCCCGCCCGCGTCCGCTGGCTGACCGAGTGCGCCTCGATGGCCGCCTGCACAATTCCTATTGTGGCCCCTCTGCGCGCGTGTCGCCCCCCGGGGCCGACAGCAGCTTACAGATACTGGATTCATGACCGTCTTCGCCTTGCTCGCCGGGATCGCGATCGGCGCGGTCCTCGGTTACCTGCTGGCCCGCACCCGGCTCGGCACCGCCGCGGCGACCGCGGCGGAGCGGGCCCGCGCGGCTCAGGAGCGGGCGGCGCTGCTCGAGCGGCAGGCGGCGGAGCGGACCGCCCTGGCCGAGGGGCAGCTGGCCCAGCGGTTCGACGTCGAGTCGCTGGTCGGGCCGATGCGCGAGACCCTGGCCCGGGTCGAGCGGCAGCTGCGCGACTCCGACCTGGCCCGGGCCACCTCCCACGCCGAGCTGGCCCAGCAGCTCGAGTTCACCCGGCGCGGGGCGGACCAGCTCCGGGAGCAGACCACCGCGCTGGTCACCGCGCTGCGGCGGCCGGAGGCCCGCGGCCGCTGGGGCGAGCTGCAGCTGCGCCGGGTGGTCGAGCTGGCGGGCATGGCGGCCCACGTGGACTTTGACGAGCAGGTGGTGGTGAACGGCGGCGCGCTGCGGCCGGACATGGTGGTGCGGCTGGCCGGGGGCAAGAACGTGATCGTGGACTCGAAGGTGTCGCTCGCCGCCTACCTGGAGGCCGCGGAGACCGGGGACTCCGGTGACCGCGAAGCGCGGCTGGCCGCGCACGCCCGGCACCTGAAGTCGCACGTGGACCAGCTCGGCTCGAAGGCGTACTGGTCGGCGTTGCCGCAGACGCCGGAGTTCGTGGTGATGTTCGTCCCCGGGGAGGCGTTCCTCGCCCCGGCGCTGGAGTACGACCCCGGGCTGCTCGAGCACGCGCTGGCCCGGCGGGTGCACATCGCCACCCCGACCACGCTGATCTCGATGCTGCGGACCATCCAGTACGCGTGGCAGCAGCAGGCGCTCTCGGAGAACGCGCGGACCGTGTTCGACCTGGGCAAAGAGCTGTACGACCGGATCTCCGGCCTGGGCCGGCACCTGGAGCGGGTCGGCAAGTCGCTGACCGCTTCGGTCACCGCCTACAACGCGGCGGTCGGCAGCCTGGAAACCCGGGTGCTGGTCAGCGCCCGGAAGCTGGCCGCCCTCGGCGTGGTGGACGGCGAGCTGCCCGCGCCGGAGCCGGTCAGCGACACGGCCCGCCCGCTGGCCGCCCCCGAGCTGGTCGCCTGGGAGCCGCTGCCGTAGCTACTTGCGGAGCTCCCGCGGGAGCTGGAAGGTCATCCGCTCCTGGACCGCCTCGACCTCTTCCACGTCGTCGAAGCCGAGCGCGGCAAGCTTGCCGAGCACGCCGCCGACCAGTTCCTCGGGCACCGACGCGCCGCTGGTGACGCCGACCGTTTCCGCGTCGGCGAGCCAGCTGCCGTCGAGCTCGCCGGCGTCGTCGACCAGGTAGGCGGCACGGGCGCCGGCGTCCTTGGCCACCTCGACCAGGCGGACCGAGTTGGAGGAGTTGCGCGAGCCGACCACGATCACCACGTCGCACTGGGGCGCGATTACCTTGACCGCGGACTGCCGGTTCTGGGTGGCGTAGCAGATGTCGTCGCTGGGCGGGTCCATCAGCTGCGGGAAACGCGTCTTGAGGGCGGCCACCGTGGTGGTGGTCTCGTCCACCGACAGCGTGGTCTGGGACAGCCAGACCACCCGGGCCGGGTCGCGGACCTGGACGCCGGCCGCGCCCTCGGGCCCGTCGACCAGCTGGACGCTGGCGGGGGCCTCGCCGGTGGTGCCGATGACTTCCTCGTGGCCCTCGTGGCCGATCAGCAGGATGTCGTAGTCGCCCGCGGCGAACCGCCGGGCCTCGTTGTGCACCTTGGTCACCAGGGGGCAGGTGGCGTCGATCGCCGTCAGGCGGCGGCGCTTGGCTTCCTCGCGGACCTCGGGGGCGATGCCGTGCGCGGAGAACACGACGACGCTCCCCTCGGGGACCTCCTCGGTCTCCTCCACGAAGACGGCGCCGCGTTTCTCCAGATCGCGCACCACGTGGGTGTTGTGCACGATCTGCTTGCGCACGTATACCGGAGCGCCGAACCTGCTGAGCGCGATCTCCACGGCTTGCACGGCCCGATCGACCCCTGCGCAGTAGCCGCGAGGCTTCGCCAGCAGGACCCGGCGGTGGGTCTCAGACATGTCCCCCATGTTAGGCGAGCCCCTCGGCCCCGGAAGCATCCCGCCGGCCATGTATCGGCAGGTGTGCATGTAATCACGTGCCCGATTGGTCACATTTTTTTATCAGCACGTCTTGAAACCGTTCGGTACCACTCTTATTAACACACACCAGGCCGGCCGGTTCCTACGGCAGACTTGTGGCAAAGAATCCCTTGAGGAGTGTGATATATGAGCGCCCCGGAGACGAAAGAGCGCCCGGCGTCCATGCTGCGGGCGGTGTTCGCTAGCGTCGGATCGCTGCTGTCCGGCAAGGACAAGCGGCGGACCAAGCCCGCGGCGCAGACCCCCGCTGACGCCGGGACGGCGGCTCCTGAAGCCCCGTCGACCGCGACCCCGGAGGCTGTAACCCCGGAGGCAGCGGCCCCGGAGGCGCTTGTCCCGGACAGCGCAGTCCCGGACAGCGCAGTCCCGGACAGCACGGTCCCGGAGAGCACGGCCGCCGAGCCCGAGGCCGTCGCTGAGCCGGAGACCGTCGCGGTCGACGTCGTGGTGGCCGAGATCTTCCAGCCCGAGGTCGTCGTGTCCGAGACCGGCGAGCCCGAGGTCGTGGTGGCCGAGACCGTCGTGGTCGCGGCCGTCGGGACCGAGCTGCCGCTGGCGAACTACGACGAGGCGTCGGTCGCGTCGCTGCGGGCCCGGCTGCGCAACCTGTCGGTCGCCCAGCTGGAGCAGCTCACCGAGTATGAGAAGAACCACGCCAACCGCGCCGACGTCATCGTCATGTTCGAGCGTCGCATCGCCAAGGTGCGGGCCGAGGGCTGAGCCCGGGAACGCACCGGAGGCCGGGCCCGGAGCGGGACCGGTACTGAGGGCGGCCGAACCCGATCGGGTCTGCGTGTTCGCCGCCGGCAGTGCCGGTCCCGTGCTGTCATAGAGGCATGGCCCTCGAGACGTCCGCGGAAGCACCGGTTCCGGTGCGGACCGTGCTGCAGGCAGTCGGCGGGTGGATCGGCAAGCTCGGCCGGATCTGGGTCGAGGGCCAGATCGCCGAGTGCAAGAAGCGCGGCAACACCGTCTTCATCACCCTCCGGGACCCCCTGGCGGCCGTGTCCACCCAGGTGATCTGCACCCGGCAGGTGTTCGAGGCGGTCAGCCCGGTCGAGGGCGCCCGCGTGGTGCTGTTCGTGAAGCCGGACTTCAACGCGACGCGCGGCTCGTTCGCGCTTACCGCACTGGAGATCCGGGCGGTCGGCATCGGCGAGCTGCTGGTGCGGCTGGAGAAGCTGCGCAAGGAGCTCGCGGCGGAAGGCCT
>DASWUW010000739.1:0-2049 GCA_036406335.1 Trebonia sp. | reverse complement strand
TCACCCCGGTGCTCTGCATCGCGCGCACCGCGGGCGGCCTGTCCGAGGCCGAGTACGTGGACATGCTGCTCGAGCAGCACGCCTCCGGCGTCGTGTTCGCCGGCGGCCACTTCGCCGAGCTGGCCGCCCCGCACGACCACTACCGGCTGCTGCGCGGCCGGGGCGTCCCGGTGGTGCTGGTCAACGCGGCGATCGACAACCTCGGCTTCCCCTGCGTGGCAACCGACGACGCCTCCGCCGCCACCCAGTCCTTCGTGCACCTGTCCGCGCTCGGGCACGACCGCATCGGCCTGGTGCTCGGTCCCGAGGACCACATGCCGTCGCGCCGCAAGCTGGCCGCCTTCTCCGCCGCGGCGGAGAAGGCCGGGCTGAGCGTGGCCCCGGTCGAGCACGCCCTGTTCTCACTCGAGGGCGGCCAGGCGGCCGCGACCCGGGTGCTCCGCCAGGGGGTGACCGGCATCATCTGCGCCAGCGACGTGCTGGCGCTGGGCGCGGTGCGGGCCGCGCGCCGGGCGGGCCTGACCGTCCCCGGTGACGTCTCGGTGGTCGGCTACGACGACTCGGCCTGGCTGAACGCCACCGACCCGCCGCTGACCACCGTCCGCCAGCCCATCGAGGCCATGGGCCGTTCCGCCGTCGCCCTGCTGGTCAACGAGATGGAGTCGGTGAGCGCGCACCCGGAGGAGCTGTTGTTCGAGCCGGAGCTGGTGGTCCGCGGCTCCACCGGCCCGGCCCCGGCCCGCGAACCGCTGCGGGACTAGCGCTCAGCCAAGGGGCCCGGGCATGAGCGTGGGCCGTCCGCGGCGGATAGCGCCACCAACGGCCCACGATAATGCTGCCCCGCGAACGGGCTCCGCGGGCAGCTGGTCAGGCGGTCGCGGCCGCCGTGGCGGTCCCCGCGGTCAGCGGGTGCCCGATGGACTCGCCTGAGGCCGGGTCGAAGAAGTGCAGCCGGCTGGTGTCGATGGCCAGCTTGAGCGCCGAGCCGGGCCGGACCAGGGACCGGGAGGAAACCCGGGCGGTCCACAGCGACTTGCCGCCGATGAGCGCGGCGACGGTCTCGTCCTCGTCGTCGCTGCCGCCCGCGGCGCTGCTGATCGAGGCGTGCTCGACCGGCGGCGCGTCGATGGTGAAGATCGCGTGGATCTCGGTGCCCAGCCCCTCGGTGACCCCGGCGGTGACGTCGATCTGGGGCCAGGCGGCGTCGGCGAACGCGCCGTCCTCGAAGTCGGACGGGCGGATCCCCAGGATGACCTTGCGCCCGAGGTAGTCCTCCAGGCCCGGCTTGCCCGAGATGACCCCGGCCGGGACCGGCAGCCGGTAGCCGGCGAAGGTGACCGCGGGCCCCTCGTCGCGGACCAGGTCGGCGGTGACGAAGTTCATCGACGGCGACCCGATGAACCCGGCCACGAACAGGTTGACCGGCGCGTCGAACAGCGTCTGGGGAGTGTCGGCCTGCTGCAGCCGGCCGTCGCGGAGCACGCAGACCCGGTCGCCGAGGGTCATCGCCTCGACCTGGTCGTGGGTCACGTACACGGTGGTGGTGCCGAGCCGCTCGTGCAGCTGGTTCAGCGCCGCGCGCATGGAGACCCGCAGCTTGGCGTCCAGGTTGGACAGCGGCTCGTCCATCAGGAAGGCGGCGGGCTCGCGGACGATGGCCCGGCCCATCGCGACCCGCTGCCGCTGCCCGCCGGACAGCGCGGCGGGCTTGCGGTTCAGGTACGGCTCGAGGCCGAGCATCTCCGCCGCCTCGGTCACCCGCCGCCGGATCTCGGGTTTGGCGGTGTGCCGGAGCTTCAGGCCGAAGGCCAGGTTGTCCGCCACCGTCATGTGCGGGTAGAGCGCGTAGTTCTGGAACACCATGGCGATGTCCCGGTCCTTGGGCGGCAGGTCGTTCACCACCCGCTCCCCGATCGAGATGGTCCCGCCGGTGATCTCCTCCAGGCCTGCGATCGACCGCAGCGCGGTCGACTTCCCGCATCCCGAGGGCCCGACGAGCACCATGAACTCGCCGTCGCTGACCTCGAGGTTCAGGTCGTCGAGCGCCTT
>DASWUW010000738.1:0-4174 GCA_036406335.1 Trebonia sp. | reverse complement strand
GCAAGGCGGCCGGCGGCCCGGTCGCGCCGGGGACACTGTGCACCGTGCCGCTGGATGCCGGGCCGGACGCCCGCGCCTGGCCGGCCGCGCGACGGGAAGCGGTGCTGACCACGCTGCTGTCCGCGGCCCCGAACACGGTCGTGGTGGACATCGACATGGAAGCCGGCACGGCGCTGGTGCACCGGCTGGCCGGTGCCCCCGCGCCCGCTGCGCACCCGGCTGGTGCCGGCCCGGTGCCGCCGCGATGAGCTGGTACCTCGCGGCGGCGCTGGTGCTCCAGGTGGCGCTGATTCCCTGCGCGTGGGTGTGCTGGCGGTTCGACTCCGAGCACCGGGTGGTAGCCCTGGGGCTGGCTGGCACCGTCCAGGCGCTGGCCGTGCTGTGCCTCGCCGTCGGCTACCGGGAATCTGGACTGGCGTCGCTGGCCGTGGTGCTGGCCGCGCTGTCCAGCGGAGGCTCGGTAGCCTTCGCGCGGTTCCTGGAGCGCTGGCTGTGACGGGCGGACGATGGTAACCGGGATCATCTCAGCCGTCCTGCTGGTGGCGGGGCTGGCGGTCGTAGTCGGCTCGTGCGTCGGGATGGCGGTCTTCGACGACCCGCTGGACCGGCTGCACCTGACCACCCCGGCCGCGATGCTGGGCTCGACCGGGATCTGCGCCTCGGTAGTCGTGCGCGTCGGCCTCTCGGCGTCAGGACTGGCCGCTATCGGCGTGGCCGTGATCCTGATCGCCGCCAACCCGCTGGCCGGCCACGCCGTCGGCCGCGCCATCGCGATCCGGCGCGGCGCCAGCTGGTCGGATCCGCAGGACGAGTCCGCGGGCTCTCCAGGGGAGGAAGAATGAGCGAGGCGGTGATCGCGGTCGCGCTGGTCTGGGTGGCCGTGGCAGGCACGGCCGTGGTGCTGACCAGGGACCCGTTGCGCCAGGCGTTCACGGCCGGGTTCTTCGGGCTGGCGCTGGCCTTCCTCTACCTGTCGCTGCAGTCCGGAGACGTGGCGCTGTCCCAGATCGTGGTGGGGGCCATCGCGCTGCCGCTGATCGTGCTGCTCAGCCTGGCCAAGGTCGGGAAGGACGCGAAGTGAGCCGCCGCACGCGCCTGCTGTTCTTCGCGGCGGCCGCGGCCGGGCTGGCCGCGACCCTGGGGGCCGGCTTGGCGGGCCTGCCGTCGTTCGGCGGTCAGACCAGCGTTTACGCCCGGATGCTGAACGAGGCGGCCCCTCTGCAGCGGCACGTCACCGACGTGGTGTCGGCGATTAACTTCGACTACCGCGGTCTCGATACTCTGTTCGAGGAATTTATCCTGCTTGCTACGGTAGCCGGGATCTCGGTGATACTGCGGCCGCTCAGCGACGAGACCCGCCAGCTCCCCGCGGACAAGGCGCTCGACCGGACGATCCCGCCCCCCAGCCCGGCGGTGTGGCTGATGTCGGTGTTCCTCAGCTCGCTGCTCTTCCTGATCGGCCTCGAGACGGTCACGCACGGGACACTCACCCCGGGCGGTGGTTTCCAGGGCGGGGTCATCCTGGCCAGCGCTCTCTACGTCGTTTACCTGGGCACCAGCTACCGAACGGTCACCCGGTTCCAGCCGGCTCCGCTGCTGGAGGCCGCCGACGGGGTGGGCGCCTCCGGTTACGTGTTCATCGGACTGCTCGGCCTGCTGGCCGGCACCGACTTCCTGAGCAACGTCATCGGACTCGGCGGGACCGGGAACCTGCTCTCGGGTGGCACCATCTGGCCGCTGAACCTGGTCGTCGGCGTGGAAGTGGCGGGCGGTTTCGCGATCTTGGCCTCCGAGTTCCTCGACCAGACCGCGGTCATCCGGGCCAGGCCCAGGTCGGGGAGGCAAAGTTGAGCGTCCTGGCCTACGGCGTCGTCGCCTGGCTCTTCCTTATCGGCATCTACGGCGTCGTGACCAGCCGCAACCTTATTCACCTGGTGGTCTGCCTGTCGGTCGCGCAGTCGGCCACGGATGTCCTGCTGCTGGAGATCGGGTACCGCAGCGGCGGTCACGCCCCGGTGTTCGTCAGCCTGCCCGCCCATCCGGGACCGGCCGTCGACGCGGTCATGCAGGCGCTGGCCCTCACCGACGTGGTGGTGGGCGCCGCGGTCACCGCGCTGCTGCTCGCGCTGGTCGTGCAGGTGCACAAGCGAGCCGGAACGCTGGATCCCGACAAGCTCCGCGCGACCAGGGACTAGACGGCATGGACCTATTTGTATCGGCCTCGGCCGTCATTCCGGCGTCAGTCGCAGTCCCGCTCGGCGGCGCGGCCCTGCTGGCCGGGTTTAGCCGGCTGCTGCCCCGGTGGGCCCGGGACCTGGGCGCCATCGCGGTCGCGCTCGCCACCACCGCCTTGACCGTGATCCTGATGTTCGCCAGTACGGGCCGCCCGATGATCTACTGGTTCGCCGGCTGGCATCCGTCCGGGGGCATGGTCGTCGGGATCGACTACGCGGTCGGCCCGCTCGGGGCAGGCATGGCGTCCCTGGCCGGGGTGCTGGTCTGCGCCGCTCTGGTCTACTGCTGGCGGTATTTCGACAGCGCCCGCGGCCGCCACCACGCCCTGGTCCTGATCTTCCTGGCCGGCAGCGTCGACTTCTGCCTCACCGGGGACCTGTTCAACCTTTTTGTCGCGTTTGAACTGGTCGCCGTGACCGCCTTCGCGCTCACCGGCTACAACGCCGGGCAGCCGGGGCCGCTGCAGGGAGCGATCAACTTCGCGGTCACCAACAGCCTCGGCGGCATGACTGTCCTGATGGGCATCGGATTCCTCTACGCCCGCACCGGCTCGCTGAACCTGGCCCAGATCGGCCAGGCCCTGGCCGGACGGCACGCCGACGGCCTCGTCGTGGTGGCGTTCGCGCTGCTGGCCGGCGGTTTCCTGGTCAAGGCCGCGGTCGTCCCCTTCCACTTCTGGCTGCCCGACGCCTACGGCTCCGCCCCGACCCCGGTCTGCGTGCTGTTCGCCGGGGTGGTGAGCGAGCTCGGGCTGTTCGCCCTGATCCGGGTGTGGGACACCGTCTTCTCCGGGCTGGCCGGCGGGGTCGGGCCGCGGATGCGGGCGGTACTGCTCGGGTTCGGCATCCTCACCGCCCTGGTCGGGGCGGTCATAGCCCTGGCCCAGCGTCACCTGAAGCGGATGCTGGCCTTTGTCACCATGAGCCACCTCGGCATCTACCTGATCGGGGTCGGCCTGCTCACCCCGCTGGGCCTGACGGGCGCGTCGCTGCTGGTCATCGGGGACGGCCTGGCTAAATCGGCGCTGTTCCTCGGTGTCGGCGTCTTGCAGCATCAGCGGGCCAGCGTCAACGAGACCAAGCTGCGCGGCCGCGGCCGCGGGCTGGCGGTCACCGGCGTCACGATCGCGGCGGGGGCGCTGATCCTGGCCGATCTGCCGCCGTTTGTGTCTTCGGCCGGGCACGCGCTGCTGGTGGACGCGGCGGACCAGGTTGGCCTGCCCTGGATGGAAATCGTGATCGCGCTGTCCGTTACCGTCTCCAGCGGTGCCGTGCTCCGGGCCGCGGGCCGGATCTGGCTGGGCTGGGGAGAGAGCGAGAGTCCGGACACGGACGCCGGTACCGCAGACGACCCCGGGGAAGAGTCCGAGGAACGATCCGACACTGCTGGCCGGGAACCAGCGCCGGACGGGCACGGGAGGCCGGCGCCGCCGCATCGCGTGCCGCTGACCATGGTGCTGCCGCCGCTGGCACTGCTCGCGATCGGGCTCGGGCTCGGGCTGACCCCCGGTCTGGAGGAACATGCCGCGGCCGCCGCGGCGGTCTTCTCAGACCGGGCGGCCTACGTCGCGGCCGTGCTAGGCACCCACGGCGGTCCCGTTCCCCCGGTAGGCAGGATCACCATCCCGGCCTCCCCGGCCGCGTCCGCGGGCGGTGTTCTCACTGACCTGGGCCAGGTGCTGGCCGCGCTGTGCGTGGCGGGCATCGCCCTGGACCGGCGGGCCGCGCGCCTCCGCCGGACCCTGGCCGCCGGCACCGGATGGCTTCGCCGCCTGCACAGCGGCCTAGTCGGTGACCAGGTCACCTGGCTGGTGGCCGGCCTCGCACTGCTCGCCGCCCTAGGCGAGTGGGCGCTGCGCTAGCCGAGCCTCCACAACCGCCTAAACCACCCGCACCGCCACACGCCCGCATCTCGTGATCACGGAAGATTCGACCCCCCT
>DASWUW010000737.1:0-3460 GCA_036406335.1 Trebonia sp. | reverse complement strand
TGACACCGAGCACCGCGAGCTCGGTCAGCGCGGCGACGCAGGCCAGCCGACGGCGCGGCCCGGGCAGCAGCACGGCCAGCACCGCGACCCCCTCGGCGAGCCCGGTCTGCTTGGTCAGCGCCGCGGCCGCGAGCAGCGCGCCGGCGGCGATGGCGCCGCGGGTGCCGCGCATCCGCCGGGCGGCGTACAGGCCGCCGAGGCTGAGCGCGAGGAACAGCGAGTCGACCCGGGCCACGTCGAACCAGGTGCCGGCGGCGAAGTAGGTCGCGGCGAACACGCCGGCCGCGCCGGTCCCGGCCGCAAGGCTGCCCGTCTCGCGCTGGACCAGCCGCCCGAGCAGGGCGAAGCAGGCGAGCGAGGACACCAGGGACACCAGCCGCAGCGGCAGGTAGGAGAACCCGAGCACGCGGGCCGCGGCGGCGGAGGCGGCGAAGTAGAGCGGCGGGTAGCCGTCCGGGACGTACCCGGCGGCCGGCGCCGGGTACAGCGGCTGGCCGGCCAGGATGCGGTGGACCTCGACCAGCGAGTTTCCCTCCAGCCACTCGAGGGCAAACGGGTAGGTCAGCCGGCTCAGCGCGACAAACAGGTAGGCGCCGATGGCGACGAGGCCGGCCAGCGCCGCGGCCAGCCGCACGGCCCGCGGCGCTCGCTGCCGCCAGGACCGCCCGGCCGGGGCCGGGTCACGCCCGCCGGGCGGACGCGGCTTGACGTCCGGACTGCTGATAAAGGTCACGCTGTGTATTACACGCAGCGGCGCGAGCGGCGGGCAAGCACATCCCTCCTTACAAACTGGAGAGAACGCGCGGGTTCACCAGGAGGCCGGGCTCGGCTCTCCGTAGCCTTAGGCCATGCGAGTACTACTGACCGGCGGTGCCGGCTTCATCGGGTCCCATGTGGCCAGGGCGCTGGCGGGCACCGGTCACGAGGTCCGGGTGCTCGACGCGCTGCTGCCGTTCGTGCACCCGGGCGGCGTCCCGCCGTTCGGCGGCGACCAGAGTTTCGAGTTCATCCACGGCGACGTCCGCGACGCGGGAGCAGTGGACGCGGCACTGCACGGCGTCACCGCGGTCTGCCACCTGGCCGCCATGGTCGGGCTCGGCGTCGATTTCGACGACGCGCCGCTGTACGCGGGCTGCAACGACCTGGGGACCGCGGTCCTGCTCGCGGCGATGGCCCGCGCGGGCGTCGGCCGCCTCGTGCTGGCCTCGTCGATGGTCGTCTACGGGGAGGGGGCCTACTCGTGCGCCGAGCACGGGCTGGCCGCGACGCCGCCGCCGCGAGAGGCCGCCGACCTCGACGCGGGCCGGTTCGAGCCGCGCTGCGGGCGCTGCGGCGAGCCGCTGGCGGGCGAGCTGGTGCCGGAAGAGGCGCCGTTCGACCCGCGCAACGTCTACGCCGCGACCAAGGTCGCGCAGGAGCACCTGGCCGGCTCCTGGGCCCGGGCGACGGCGGGCCAGGCGGCGGCGCTGCGCTACCACAACGTCTACGGACCCGGGATGCCGCGCGATACGCCCTACGCGGGGGTGGCGTCGTTCTTCCGTTCCTCCCTGGCGGCCGGACGCGCGCCGCGGGTCTTCGAGGACGGGGCCCAGCGACGGGACTTCGTCCACGTCCGCGACGTCGCCAGCGCCACCGCCGCCGCGGTTGACGCGGTGGCCGGCTCGGCGGTGCCGGGCGGCCCCGGCACCCTGCGGGCCTACAACGTGGGCAGCGGCACCCCGCGTACCGTCGGCCAGCTGGCGTCGGCGCTGGCCGACGCCTACGGAGGGCCCAGCCCGGTGGTCACCGGCGAGTACCGGCTCGGCGACGTCCGCCATGTCACCGCGTCCAGTGAGCGCATCCGGCGGGAACTGGGCTGGCAGCCGGCCGTCCCGTTCACCGCGGGGGTCGCGGAGTTCGCCGGGGCGCCGGCGGGCCGGGTGCCGGCCTGACGGGAGGCGGCTGGGTCGAGGCAGGCAGTCTCAGCTCAAAGCAGCAGCCGACCCCGGTGTTCACGACGCGCACGCTGCCCCGGTGGGCTTCGGCGACGCCGCGCACGATCGCGAGGCCAAGCCCGGCACCGCTGTCCGGCGCCGGGCTGCGCGCGTCGGTGCCGCGCCAGGCCAGGTCGAAGACGTACGGGAGGTCGGCGTCCGGGATGCCGCCGCAGCCGTCGGCGACCGTCAGCAGGGCGTCCCCGCCCGCCAGACTCGCCTCGACGTGCACGCGGCCCCCCGGCGGGGTGTGCCGGATGGCGTTGGCCAGCAGGTTAGTGAGCGCGCGGGACAGCTCGCGGGGGTCGGCGCGGACGGCGGGCTGCCCGGACGCCCGGCCGTCCAGCCACACACCGCGCTCCCGCGCGAGCGCCTCGGTGCTGGAGAGCACGTCACTGACCAGGTCACCCAGCGCGATCTGATCCGCGGACAGCTGCAGGGCACCGGCGTGGATGCGGGAGAGCTCAAACAGGTCGTCGACCATGGCCGCCAGCCGTTCGGCCTCGGCCCGCATCTGCTTGTGGTAGCGGGGCGGATCGGCGGCCACGCCGTCCTCCAGCGCCTCGGCCATCGCGCGCAGCCCGGCCAGCGGGGTGCGCAGGTCGTGGGAGACCCAGGCCACCAGCTGCCGCCGGGACTGTTCCAGCGTTCGCTCCCGGGTCCGCGATGCCGCCAGCTTCGCGCTGGTGTCGCTCAGTTCCCGGGACAGGGCGGCGAACTCCGCCGCCAGCGGCAGCGCCGGGGGCCGGAACTGGCCCGCTTCGTCGCCGAGGGACCGCGCGGCCTGCCGCAGCGCCGCGCTGCCGGACTCGACTTGCCGGCCGAGCAGCCAGCCGAAGACGGACGCCACGATGCCCGCGATGATGCACACCATCACGACGACGCCGAGATCGTGCGGGGACAGGAACATCGCCTCGGCGCTGCCGAGCGTGCCGGCCACGATCGCGAGCACGGGCACCGCGCCGCTCGCCTGGATGGACAACCGGAGCGAGGCCCGGCGCAGCAGCCGGATGATGCCCATGCCCGCCAGGCCCACGGCACCGGAGCAGCCCGCCGCGATCAGCACGATCTGGATCTGGTCGTTCATGACGGGTCCGCCTCCCAGCGGTAGCCGACACCCCAGACCGTCTGCAGCTGGGTCGGCGAGGCGGGGTCCCGCTCGACTTTGTCGCGCAGCCGCCGCACGTAGACGGTGATGGTCGACAGGTCGCCGAAGGACCAGCCCCAGACTTGCTCGAGCAGCTCGGCGCGGGTGAACGCCCGGCCGGGATGGCAGACGAGGAAGGCCAGCAAGTCGAACTCGCGCACCGTCAGGTCCAGTTCCCGGTCGTCGCTGCGGGCGCGCCGGGCCGCCACGTCGACCTCCAGCCGTCCCGAGCGCACCGGCGGCGGCGCGGCCACTGCCGCCGCGCCGGCCGCGCGGGCCCGGCGCAGCACGGCCTGCACCCGCAGGGTGAGCTCGCGCGGGCTGAACGGCTTGGTCAAGT
>DASWUW010000736.1:0-2508 GCA_036406335.1 Trebonia sp. | reverse complement strand
GAGACCTGGGCGCCGTTCTGGACGCTGTTGGCGGTAAAGCTGAGCCGGACATACTGGTCACTGGTCCCGGCCGGCAGCGGGATCGTGACCGTGTTGCCGGCGGACGGGTTCCAGGTGTAGGTAGCGGAGCCGACGACGGTGGAGTAGCTGCTGCCGTCGCTCGACCCGAGGACCGACAGCGTCTGGGTCCTGGTCTGCCACGACGCCGACGGCGGCAGATCGACCACCAGGGAAGACAGCGAGTCCCGGGCGCCCAGGTTGACCGTCAGCGTCGCCGGCCAGGCGCCGTTGGCGCCTTCCCAGTAGGTGCTGGCATCCCCGTCGACGGCGTTGGCGGCCACGTAGTTCTGGGTGTAGCTGGACGCCGTGGCGGGTGCGTTCAGGGCCAGGTTGACGGCGCCTCCGCCACCGCTGCTGGTGCCGGTCCCGGACAGGGCGACGGTCAGCGACGGGTTGCTGGCGTCGCTGGCCAGGGTCAGGTTGCCCGAGGCGGCACCGGCCGCGGCGGGTTTGAAGGTGACGCTGACGGTGCAGGACGCGCCCGCCGCGATCGAGCTGCCGCAGGTGCTGGTCTCCGCGAACGGGGCGGCCGCCGAGACCGAGGAGACGGCTGCCGCCGCGCCGCCGGTGTTGGTGACCGTGACCGTTTTCGCGGCGCTGGCCGAGCCCACGGCCACACTGCCGAAGGACACCGACGCGGGCGACGCGGACAGCGTGGCGCTGCTGCCGCCGCCGCCGGCGGTGCCGGTTCCGCTGAGGCTGACCGTACTGGTGCTCCCGCCGGCGTCAACGGTCAGGGTTCCGGTGCGGCTGCCGGCCGCGGCCGGCTTGAAGGTCACGCTGACCGTGCAGGAGCCGCCCGCCGGGATGGACGAGCCGCAGGTGCTGGTCTCGGCGAAGTCACCGGTCGCGGCGACCGACGCGACCGGCGCGGCCGCGCTGGTCGGGTTGGCGACGGTCACGGTCTGGGCGGCGCTGGCGGTGCCGGCCGCGACCGAGCCGAAGTTCAGCGCGCCGGGGGCGACGGTCACGCCCGAGTTCGGGTACGGCGGGTAGACCGGAGCGGGCCACCCGTTGCACTGCGTCGGGGTGATGCCGGAGTTGCCGCCGCCGTCGGTGAGCGTGAAGCTGCTGCCTTCGCAGCTGTAGCTCGGAGCGGCGGCCTGGGCTACGCCGGTCGCGGTGACGTTGGTCGCCGTGGCCGTGCCGCCGGTCTGCTCCTGCAGGGCGAACGTCCCGGCGCCGACGATGGACACGTTGCTGAGGCTGACCCCGCTGATCGTGCCCTCGACCCACTGGATCGCCTCGAACGGGCTCTGCTCAATCAGGGCGTTGGACACGTTGATCGGACCGGTGACGTTGCCCTGGCTGCCGTCGAACCACAGCGCACCAACCCCGAACTGCCAGTTCGGGTCGAGGTCGCCATCCCGGATCAGGGTGTTATCGGAGATCGTGGTCAGGCCGACCGGGGTGGAGGAGAAGCGCTGGCCCACCTGGATGCCGCCGCCCTGGGTGATGCCGGTGTCGGCGACCAGGTTGCCGGAGACGGTGTTGTTGTTGCCGCCGTAGATCGCGATGCCGTTGGCCAGCATCTGCAGCTGGACGGTGTTGTCGGAGATGGTGTCGCCGGAGTCGGCCCCGATGCCGGAGTCGGCCCAGGTCGCGATGCCGTCGTCACCCGTGTTGCGGATGTCGCTGCCGGTCACGGTGGAGTTGGTGACGCCGCCGTGGAAGTTGATGCCGTCCGCGGTGGTGTCGCGGATTCGCATGCCGCTGAAGGTCAGGCCGGTCATCGGCCCGTCCATCCAGGCGCCGACCTTCAGGTGCTCAATCCAGAGGTCGGATACGGTGGAATTGCTCAGCGCCCCGCCGATGCCGTTGACCTGGGCGCTGTCATCCCGCTGCTGGACGTTGCCCGAGATCGCGAAGTTCTGCAGGTGCACGTTGGTGGACGGGCTCGGCGCGGAGTTGCCGTAGAAGCCGGGCGCCGAGCCGGCGACCGTCGAGTACCACATGCCCGCGCCCGCGATCGTCACGTTGTTGACGCTGACGTGGCCGGGGATGTCGTAGGTACCCGGCGGGATCCAGACCACGCCGCCGGCCCCGGCCGCGGCGATCGCGGCGTTGAACGCACTGGTGGAGTCGGCCGCGCCGGTCGGGTCGGCGCCCTTGCTGACCACGGACACCGAGCCCGAGGGCTGGCTCAGCGCCGGGGCCACCTGCTCGAAGTCGGCCAGGTCGACGGTGTAGGAGGACGCGGTATCCCCGGAGTCGACCTGGAGCTTGAACGTCGTGCCCGCCGGATAGGTGGTGGTGAACAGCCGGTGCACCTCGTCGTAGAAGTGGTGCGGGTTGCCGCTCCCGGGGGTGTTGACGAACGGGTAGCTGCCGTAGTACCAGCTGTACGCGTTGGTCAGGGTGAAGTCGGTCTGCTTGGTGCCGTTGACGTACAGCGACAGCGGCGCGGTGTAGACCGACCCGTCCGAGCTGTCCGGGATGCTGTAGCGG
>DASWUW010000735.1:0-1659 GCA_036406335.1 Trebonia sp. | reverse complement strand
CTGCCGCCCCGCGACTCCCGCCACTCCGGCGAGTCGCGGGGCGGCCTGCTTTCGCGAGGAGATCGGTCAGCGCGCCGGTCAGCCGCGCCAACGGAGTGACCGGCGATACCAGAGGGGGTACCGGGCCAGCCGGGAAGCCGTTTCGGGAGCCTAAAGCCACTTAGTCACGGATGCTTTTTCGTCGACGGAGACTTTACCCTCCCTGACGGGAACAAAGTTCCGTGATCATGATTGGAAAGGTGATTGCCGGGTGCGGGGTGCAGGGTTAGATGGCTTGGGGGAAGGTGAAGAGGCGGGTGGGGTCGTACTTTTTCTTGATGGCGGAGAGGCGCGGGTAGTTGGCGCCGTAGTAGGCCTGCTTCCAGTTGGCCAGGTCCGGGTCGACGTAGTTCTGGTAAGCCTGGCCGCTGGCGTAACCGCGCATCGAGGACCAGTACTTGCGCAGCCAGGTGAGCTGGTTGCTGACGCCGAGGCTGCCCGCGCCGGTCTTCCAGTCGGTGGTGTACTGGGCCGAGAACAGCGCGTTGCGGTGCACGAAGGCGGTCGCGCCGGGCTTGACCCGGTTGACCGCGCCGCCGAGGGCGTCGAAGGCGATGCCGCCGACGGCGCCCGCGCCGCCCTTCACCTTCTGCAGGGCCACGATGCCGGCCAGCAGGGTACCGATCCCCGCGCTGTTCAGCGGGGTGGTGAAGAAGTCCGACTTGGCGTACTGCGCCTGCCGGGTCAGCTTGCCTCCGGCAGCGTAGTTGGGCAGGTGGCAGGCCTGCAGGCCGATCGCGGAGCAGCCCGCCTCGACCAGCATCGCGTTCAGGTACGGCTGCGGGTTGCTCAGGAAGTGGCTGGAAGGCTGGCCGGCCTTCGCGTACAGCTGGTTCAGCAGGCTGGCCGCGTCGCCGACGCTGCCCAGGTAGGTGCCGCCGACCGTGATCGTCGGGGTCGTGCCGCCCGGTTTCGCCGCCAGGTGCAGGTTGGACCACAGCTGGTCGGGGGCGTGCGGGGCCCAGGACTGCCAGGCGGCGACCACCCGGGCCGCCTGCGACCAGGGCCAGGACAGCGAGAAGAGCACCACCTGGGGGGCCGGGGCGGTACGGAAGGTGAACGAGGTCACCACGCCGAAGTTCCCGCCGCCGCCGCCCTGGCAGGCCCAGAGCAGGTCGCTGTGCTGCTGCGCGCTGGAGGTAGCGGTAAGCACCGCCCCGTTGGCCGTGACGATCTGCAGGGACTCCAGGGTGTCGCAGGTCAGCCCGTAGGCGCGGGCGGTGACGCCGATGCCGCCGCCGAGGGTGAGCCCGGCGATGCCGACCGACGGGCAGGACCCGCCGGGCACGGCGCGGCCCTTGGCCGCGAGGCCGTTGTAGAAATCGATGAGCCGGGTGCCCGCACCCACTACCGCGGTGCTCCCCGCCACAGCGACCGTCCTGAGGTCGCTGACGTCGATGATCAGCCCGCTGCTGCCCGACCAGCCGGCGTAGCTGTGGCCGCCGGAGCGGGAGGCGAACGGGATCTTGAACTTGCGCACGAAGGCCAGGCAGGTCGACACGTCGTGCGCGGACTTCACGTAGGCGATCCCGGCCGGCTTCTGCCCGTCGAACCGGGGGTCGAACAACAGCTTGCCGGTCGCGTAGCTGGCCTCGCCGGGGCGGACCAGCGGGCCGGACA
>DASWUW010000734.1:0-8798 GCA_036406335.1 Trebonia sp. | reverse complement strand
CCGGGATCTCCTTGCCGCCCTTCAGGCCGGCCAGCACGACGGTGCCGCCCCAGCGGACCGCCTCGATCGCGTCGCGGACCGGCTGCTGCGCCATCGGGGTCAGGTCGAGCACCACGTCGACGCCGTCCCCGCCGGTTAGCTCGCGGACCCGGGCGACCGTGTCTTCCTCGTCGACGTTAATGGTGTGGTCGGCGCCGAAATCCCGGGCCAGCGCCAGCTTCTTCTCGTCCCGGGCCAGGCCGGTCGCGATGATCAGCCCGGCCCCGACGTACCTGGACGCCAGGATCGCCGCGAGGCCGCGCTGCCCGGCCCCGAGCACCAGCACCGACGAGCCCAGGTGCACGCCGCCGTACTGCAGCGCCCAGCGCACGCCCGCGCCCAGCGGGTTGTACATCACCGCGATCTCGGCCGGGAGGTCACCGCGGACCGGGTGCACGATCGAGTTGGGGTGCAGGTGCATGTACTCCGCGAACCCGCCCCACAGGCCGAGGCCGCGCTCCGGCGGGTTATAGCCGCCGTGACTGCCCGCCTTGTTCTGGCACTGCATGTAACCGCCGGCCAGGCACAGGGCGCAGGACCGGCACGGGATGAGGATCTCCACCGCGACCCGGTCGCCGACGCTGACCCCCCAGCGGGCCGCGGCCGCCGGGGCGATCTCCTCGATGATGCCGAGCGGCTCGTGGCCGGGGACCATCGGCAGCCCCCGGGCGCCCATCGCGCCCTTGTACTGCTCGACGTCAGACCCGCAGATGCCGCAGGCCTCGACCCGCAGCAGGGCGCCGTCGTCGGGGCCGATCGCCGGACGGGGGAACTCGCGGATCTCCAGCTGCCGGGGCCCCGTCTGGACCACTGCGCGAACCATGTCAGTCATACCCGTCCTCTCTGCTTCGCCTGCCGCTGAGCTACCAGCCGCGCCCGGGCGCTGGGCCCGGCAACAACGGCCGGCCAGGGGATTTGTCGCAGGTCACCAGCGCTTCGCTTAAGCTCATGCAAGACGATATATGACACTTGGCGCGACGGGAAGCGCGTGATATGAAATCTAATAGGCCGACAGCCGTAACAGCACTTGTCATGAGTAGGGTTATCCCGCGGCAGGCCGCAGCGCCCCCGACGAAATTAACGAGGGATACGCCGGGCTTATGAATGGTAAGAGAGAGTAGCCATGCCGAACGCGATTCTGGACCCGACAGGGACCGTCACCACCAGCGCCGCCCAGCCGGCGGCACCCCGGGCTCCCCGCCTCGCCAGCCTGAACGGCAAGCGAGTGGGCCTGCTGATCAATACCAAGCAGAACGCCCGCCCGTTCCTCGAAGAGGTCGGCCGCCTGCTCGAGGACCAGTACGGCGTCACCCTGACCCGGCGGACCAAGGTCAACTTCGCGGTCCCCGAGCCCGAGGACATCATCAAGGAGCTGGCCGCGGAGAACGACGTGGTCATCACCGGCGTCGGCGACTGCGGCTCGTGCAGCGCCGCCGCCACCGCGGACGGGGTGGTGCTCGAGGCGGCGGGCATCCCGGTCGCCGCGATCATCACCGACTCGTTCATCCCGACCGCCGACGCGATGGCCGCGCTGCGCGGCGCGCCCGGCTACCGGTACGCGACCACGGCGCACCCGGTAGCCGTGCTGACCGGGGAGAAGGTCAGGGAGCGGGCCGCCCAGGTCCTCGGCGACGTGGTCGCCCTGCTCACCGAGGACGCCGCGCTGGCCGACGGCACCGGGAAAACCGGGGCATGACCGCAGCCTCGGACACGGTTCCCGACCCCGACGAGGCCCAGCGCGCCATCGAGTACTGCTATCAGCAGGGCTGGTCCGACGGACTCCCGCTGGTCCCGGTGTCCGGGCCGCTGCTGGATCAGTTCCTCGCCACCACCGACCGGGACCCGGAGGAGATCCTCGGCGCCCTCGAGCAGGTCGGCCGGGACGTCAGCCTGCGCACCGCCGCGATCAACGCGGCCATGGCCGGCTGCCGGCCGGAGTACTTCCCGGTCGTGCTGGCCGCGTTTGACGCGCTCATGCGCGAGCGCGCCGCCCGCGGCGGCGGCTTCCAGTCCACCAGCGGCCCGTCCCCGCTGATCGTGGTCAACGGCCCCGTCCGGAAGGAACTCGGGTTCAATACGGCCGGCGGCGCGTTCGGACCGGGATTCCGGCCCAACGCGACCATCCCGCGGGCCATCGGGCTCATCGTGCGCAACGCGTTCGGCATCCGCCCGCACGTCCTCGAGCAGGCCACCCAGGGCCTGCCCGGCCGCTGGCAGGTCTGCGTCGCCGAGAACGAGGAAGAGTCCCCGTGGGAGCCTTTCGCCGAGAACGGCGGGGTAGCCGGCGGGGTCTCCGCGGTGTCGGCGACGCTGACCCGGACCATGGAGTTCGTCGACAACCGGCACACCCCGAACCACGAGGACGTGCTGCGCGACCTGGAGGACACGGTCAACCGGATGGGATCGCTGATCTTCCCGCAGACCTCGGTCGCGCTGGTGCTGTGCCCGGAGCACGCGCAGATGTTCGCCGCCGCCGGGATGTCCAAGGCCGACGTGCAGACCTGGATGATCGAGCGGTGCGGCCACACCGGCCGCGAGTTCAAGCGGGCGGGCAAGGAAACCGTGCCGCGCAAGCCGGACGGCACCTTTGCCGCCGACGAGGAGTTCCACCGCATTCTGGCCGGCCCGAAGCAGGTGCCTATCATCGTGGCAGGAGCCAAGAACGCCGCCATCTCCATGGTGGTGCGTATCTTCGGCGAGTGGTCAGGGACGGCTGTCCCGGTAGGGGAGAAGAAACGATGAGCTACACCGAGCAGATGTCGGACATCGCCAGCATGCTGGCAGCGGACGGCTACAACCTGGCCGTGGCGGAGAACGGGTCCCGCGTGGCCCTCACCGTGTCGCCCGGCCCGGACGCGTGCGAAGACTGCCTGGTTCCCAAGGACGTGTTCCGCGGCATCGCCTCGCACCAGCTGGGCATCGAAGGCGACCGGATCGACATCACCTACCCGGTGGACCTTCCCGGTTACCGCGGCGCAGCGCCTTGACCAGCCGCGTCGCCCTGGTCACCGGGTGCGGGAAGCGCGACGGCATCGGCCGGGCCGTGGCCCTCACGCTGGCCGCGTCCGGTACGGCGGTCGTGGTCACCGACAAGCAGGCCGCCGGCGTGCTCAACCGCCGCCAGGAGGTCGTCGGCGCCGACGAGTCCTGGGGCGGCGTCGACGCCCTGGCGGCGGAGATCACCGGCAACGGCGGCGCCGCGATGTCGCTGCTGGGCGACATCTCCGACGCTGCCGACGCCCGGCGCATGGTCGACTCCGCGGCCGCCTGGCGCGGCCGCCTCGACATCCTGGTCAACGGCGCGGGCGCCCCGCAGGGACTGGACCGGCAGGACATCGAGGACGTGCCGGTCGAGGTCTTCGACTTCGTGATCGCGGTCAACCTGCGCGGCACCTACCTGATGTCCCGGTTCGCGGTACCGCACATGCGGGCCCAGCGCTGGGGGAGGATCATCAACATCTCCTCCCAGGCCGGGCAGGTGCCCGCGGCCCTGTCGACCGCCTACTCGGCCTCCAAGGCGGGGGTGCTCGGCTTTACCCGGGCGCTGTCCGCGGATGTCGCCCCGTGGGGCATCACCGCCAACGCGGTCTCGCCCGGCATGGTGGCGACCTCGCGGGCGCTGCTGTCGCTCGACCCCGACCTCGACGCCGGCGCCGAGATCAAGCGGCGGGGCGCGATGCTCGCGGTCGGCCGCTCCGGCTACCCGGACGACATCGCCGCCGCGGTCGCCTACCTCGCCTCGGACGGGGCCGCCTACATGACCGGCCAGACCCTGGTGCTCGACGGCGGCGGGTTCGGCTCCGCGATGGCGAAGAAGCCGCCCGAGGCCGGCCCGGCCGGGTGAGTCCGGCTTACCGCAGCTGCCCGTCGAAGTAACGGGCGTGCTCGGCCCGCAGCTTGTACTTGAGGACCTTACCGCCGACCGTCTCGGGCAGGTCGTCGGCGAAGACCACGTCCTTGGGGGTCTCGTAGCCGGCCAGGACGGTGCGGCAGAACGCGATGATGTCCTGCGGGGCCGGCTCCGCGCCGGGGCTGCGCACCACCACCGCGGTCACGGCTTCGCCCCACCGGCTGTGCGGCAGCCCGATGACCACCGCCTTGTCGATGCCGGGGTACTGGTTGAGCACCGCCTCGACCCGCAGGCTGGAGACGTTCTCGCCGCCGGTCTTGATGATGTCCTTGTAGCGGTCGAGCATCACCCGCAGGCCGTCGTCGTCGTAGGCGCAGCTGTCACCGGAGTGGAACCAGCCGTAGCGGAAGGCCTCCCGGGTCGCGGCCTCGTCGCGGTAGTAGCCGGACATCATCGACGGCGAGCGGTACACCGCCTCCCCGGCGACGCCCGGTTCCGCGGCCAGGTCGTTGCCGGACGGGGCCATGACGACCGAGGCGAGCAGCGGGCTCGGGACCCCGACGTAGTTCTGCTGGGGAGCGGTGCGGGCGAACAGCTCGGGCCACTTGTCCGGCCAGAAGCGGTGACAGGCGATCGACTCGGTCTGGCCGAAGATCTCGAACACCAGCAGGTCCGGGCCGCAGTGCCGCTTCATCGACTCCAGCGTGGCCGGCGGCAGCGCCGCCCAGCCGTAGACGATGACCTTCAGGCAGGCGGTGTCCAGGCTGGCGTCCGCGTTCAGCACCGCGTCGATCGCCCGGACCATCGCCGGCGACCCGGCCCAGAGCGCGGTCAGCCGCTCGGCCGCGATCGAGCGCGCGATCGCGGCGGCGTCCGGGCGGCGGCCGATCAGCAGGGTCCCCGCCGACAGGAAGGTCGAGTAGAGGAACGGCTGGTCGCCGACGTGGTACAGCATCGGCAGGTAGGTGCACAGGCGCAGGTCGTTCTCGATCCGCAGGCCGCGGGTCAGCGACTGCGCGAACCCCAGCGCGGCCATGTAGGAGCAGGTGTGGGAGATCATCACGCCCTTGGGCAGTGCGGTCGTCCCCGAGGTGAAGAGGATCTCCCAGATGTCGTCGCCGTGGATCTCCGCCTCCGGCTCGGCGGTGCTGCGGCCGGCCACGAAGTCGGTGAAGCTGACGCTGCCGGGGACCGGCTCCCCGCCGATGGTGACGGTGACCGCCACCTCGAGGCCGCGCTCGGCGAAGGGCTGCTCCGCCCGCGGCCACAGTTCCGCGTCCACGACGGCCAGCTTCGGCGTGACCAGCTCGATCATGGCCGAGATCATGTCCGGGGCCATCATCGGGTTGATCGGCGCGCAGACCAGGCCCGCCTTGGCCGCGCCGAGCTTGAGCAGGATGCCCTCGGCGGAGTTCTCGCAGAACAGCATGACGACGTCGCCGCGCTGCAGCCCGCGCGCGAGCAGGCCGTCGGCGACCTGGTTGGCCAGCTGGTCGGCCTCCCGGTAGGTCAGCCGGGCAAACCGCGGATCGCCGAAGGCACCCTCGGCGGCGACGATCGCCTCCTTGTCGGGAAAGCTCCAGGTGACCCGCTCGAGCAGGTCGCCGACGCTGGTGCGTTCCCAGCGGTGCACCGCCCGCCGGTTGTACAGGCTGGTCACATCGAGGACGGGTTCCATGGCGGTCAGCCTCTCTGCGGACGCACGGGGCACCGGCCGGATTTTCACCGGCGCGGTAGTAGTGACTAGCAATTCACTACATGCAGCGTAGAGCCCAGTTGCCGGATTGACCAGAGTGGTCTTGTCATTAATGCTGGTTGACCCGGAGCCGGGCCATCGGTCATAGTGGCCTTGAAGTTAACGGTGATTCACTGTGATCGCAGAGACGGAGTCTGACCATGGCGGTCTTGAGCTCCCGGGTCGATACGGCGAGCGAAACTTACCGCGGCAACCGGGCCGGCCAGCTGGCCGCGATCGCCGCGCTGAACGAGCAGCTCGAACTCGCCCGCCTCGGCGGCGGCCCGAAGTACGCCCAGCGGCACCGGGACCGCGGCCGCCTGCTGGCCCGCGAGCGCATCGAGCTGCTCGTCGACCGGGACTCGCCGCTGCTCGAGCTGTCGTCGCTGGCCGCCTGGGGCACCGGTTTCCCGGTGGGCGCGAGCATCGTCACCGGTATCGGGGTGGTCTCCGGCGTCGAGTGCGTCCTGATCGCCCACGATCCCACCGTGCGGGGCGGGGCGATGAACCCGTACACCCTGCGCAAGACCCTGCGGGCGCTGGAGATCGCCCGGCGCAACCGGCTGCCGGTGATCAACCTGGTGGAGTCGGGCGGGGCGGACCTGCCCAGCCAGTCGGACCTGTTCGTCGGGGCGGGCAAGATCTTCCACGACCTGACCGAGCTGTCCGCGCACGGCGTCGCCACGATCGCGCTGGTCTTCGGCAACTCCACGGCCGGCGGGGCCTACGTCCCCGGCATGTGCGACTACTCCGTGCTCGTCGACCAGCAGGCCAAGGTCTTCCTGGGCGGCCCCCCGCTGGTGAAGATGGCCACCGGCGAGAACGCCGACGACGAGTCGCTGGGCGGCGCCGACATGCACTCGCGGGTCTCCGGGGTGGCCGACTACTTCGCGGCCGACGAGCTGGACGCCATCCGCATCGGCCGCCAGATCGTCGCCGACCTGCACTGGCGCAAGCTCGGGCCGCGGCCCCGCGGCCCGGTCGAGGAACCGCTCTACGACCCCGACGAGCTGCTCGGCATCGTCTCGGCCGACTTCCGGGTGCCCTTCGACCCGCGCGAGGTGATCGCCCGCGTCGCCGACGGCTCGCGCTTCGCCGAGTACAAGTCCCGCTACGGCACCAGCCTGGTCACCGGGTGGACGTCGGTGCACGGCTACCCGGTCGGCATCCTGGCCAACGAGCGCGGCGTGCTGTTCAGCGAAGAGGCCCAGAAGGCAGCCGAGTTCATCCTGCTGGCCAACCAGAGCGACACCCCGCTGATCTTCCTGCAGAACACCACCGGGTACATGGTCGGCACCCAGTACGAGCAGGGCGGGATCATCAAGGACGGCGCCAAGATGATCAACGCGGTGACTAACTCCGCCGTCCCGCATATCACCGTCAACATCGCGGCCTCCTTCGGAGCCGGCAACTACGGCATGTCCGGTCGCGCCTACGACCCGCGGCTGATGTTCGCCTGGGCCAACGCCAAGCTCGCCGTGATGGGGGCGCAGCAGCTGGCCGGGGTGCTGTCGATCGTCGGCAAGGCCTCCGCCGAGGCCTCCGGGCGGGACTTCGACGCCGCCGCCGACGACCAGCGGCGCCAGTCGATCGAAGAGCAGATCGAGCGGGAGTCGCACGCGTTCTTCGTCAGCGCGCGGCTCTACGACGACGGGGTGATCGATCCGCGCGATACCCGCCCGGTGCTCGGCCTGGCGCTGTCCGCGGCCCACTCGGGACCAGTCGAGGGGCGCCGGGGCTTCGGCGTCTTCCGGATGTGAAGGCGGGATGACCGTGCCGATCCGCAAGCTGCTGGTCGCCAACCGCGGCGAGATCGCGTCCCGGGTGTTCCGCACCTGCCGGGCCATGGACATCGGCTGCGTCGCGGTGTACTCCGACGCCGACGCCGGCCTGCCCTTCGTCGCCGCCGCGGACGAGGCGGTGCACCTGCCGGGCAGCACCCCGGCCGAGACGTACCTGCAGGCCGGCCTGCTTGTCGAGGCCGCCCGCCGGACCGGGGCGGACGCGATCCACCCGGGCTACGGCTTCCTGTCGGAGAACGCCGCCTTCGCGCGGCAGGTCGCGGCGGCCGGGATCACGTTCGTGGGGCCCACGCCCGAGGCCATCGACGCGATGGGATCGAAGACCGCGGCCAAGGAACTGATGCGCGCAGCCGGCGTCCCGGTGCTGCCGGGCGCCGTCTTCGGCGGCGACCGCGAGCCCGACGCCGGGGAACTGAAGGCCGCCGCCGACCAGATCGGCTACCCGGTGCTGGTCAAGGCCGCGTTCGGCGGCGGCGGCCGCGGCATGCGGATCGTGGGCGGCACCGGCGAGCTGGTCGGCGCCGTGGCCAGCGCCCGGCGGGAGGCGGCCTCGGCCTTCGGCAACGGCACCGTGTTCCTCGAGCGCTTCGTCGAGTCCCCGCGGCACATCGAGGTTCAGATCGTCGGCGACCAGGCCGGCACGGTGGTGCACCTGTTCGAGCGTGAGTGCTCGATCCAGCGCCGGTACCAGAAGATCATCGAAGAGGCGCCCTCGCCGGCGGTCGGCGACCCGCTGCGGGCGCAGCTCTGCCAGGCCGCGGTCACCGCCGGCCGGGCGATCGGCTACGTCGGCGCGGGCACGGTCGAATTCGTCCTGGACGCCTCCGGGCAGTTCTACTTCCTCGAGGTCAACACCCGCCTGCAGGTCGAGCACCCGGTGACCGAGCTGGTCACCGGCATCGACCTGGTCAAGCTGCAGCTCGACATCGCGGCCGGCGCCCCCATCCCGGACGAGGTCAGCGGGGCGCGGATCCGCGGGCACGCCATCGAGGCCCGCCTCTACGCCGAGGATGTCGCCGCCGGGTACCTGCCGACCAGCGGCGACGTGCACACGTTCGAGTTCCCGGGCACGGACTTCACTGGCGCGGACGGACTTCGCGTCGACGCCGGCTTCGCCTCCGGCACCCGCGTCTCCACCTTCTACGACTCGATGCTGGCCAAGGTCATCGCCTTCGGCGCCACCCGCGACGACGCCCGCCGGCTGCTGGCCGGCTCGCTGTCCCGGGCCCGCCTGCACGGGGTCACCACCAACCGCGACCTGCTGGTCGCGGTGCTGCGCGAAGACGAGTTCGCCGCCGGGGCGATCGACACCGGCTACCTCGGACGCCACCCCTACGCCGAACTCGTCCCGGCCCGCGGCGACGACGCCCGG
>DASWUW010000733.1:0-2629 GCA_036406335.1 Trebonia sp. | reverse complement strand
TATCCGGCGGCGGGACGCGCCGGGCCGCGTCGACGAGGGCGGCCGCCTGCGCGACCGCCGCGTAGTGCTGCCCGGCTGCAGTGGACGGCCAGCCGGCCTCGTCTGCCCGGGCCAGCAGCGGGTTGTCTGTGTCCTCGGCTGGCGGGGCGGCCCACTGGTCCACCGTCCCCGCGCCCGCCGCGCACGCGCCGCGGACCTCGGTGAGGAATACCGACGGGCCGAGCGGGGCGGTCGCCTCGCCCCACCAGTAGCCGGAGCAGCCGAGCCAGAACGCGGCCCGGGTCGCCGCGACATAGGCCAGCCGCCGTTCCTCGGCCAGGTCGCGGGTCGCGCACGCCTCGTCAAACTCGGCCAGCGAGTCCGCGTCCAGCGCGGGCAGCGCGGGCAGGTCGGCCGCGTCGCCGCGCAGCGGGAAGGGGATAAGCCGCGGGTTCTGCGTCCAGCGGGTGGGCGTCCGCGGGCGGGCCGGGAAGACCTGCGACTTCTCCCCGGCGGAAAGCCCGGGGACGAAGACGGCCGGCCACTGCAGGCCCTTGGCCGCGTGCACGGTGAGCAGTTTCACCGTGTCGGACTCGCCTACGCGGCCGGTTTCCAGGCCGAATTCCTCCTGCCGGGCGGCGGACAGGTAGGCCAGGAACGCACCCAGCGTGGGCTCCGGCTGGTCTCCCGCGAACCGGACGGCGACGTCGGTGAACGCGTCCAGGTCGGCTCGCGCGGCAGCCAGGTCGCCGCCGGGCCGGGCCGCCACCTCGATGTCGAGGCTGAGGGTCCGCTCCACGTCGGCGATCAGGTCGGCCAGGGGCCGGGAGACCTGCCCGCGCAGTCGCCGGGTCTCCGCCGCCAGGGCCGACAGCCTGGTATAGCCGGTCTCCGAGTACCCGGCCGGGTCACCCAGGTCGTCCAGCGCCTCCACCAGCGACGCGGTCCCGGCCCGGGTGGTCAGGTCGGTGACCGCTTCGGCGAGCGGGTCCCGGGCGCGGGCCGGGTCCTCCGGGCCGTCGCCCAGCCCGCGGGCCAGGTCGCGGGCCCGGCGGCCGAGAGCGACCAGGTCGCGCGGGCCGATCCGCCAGCGCGGCCCGGTCAGCAGACGGGCCAGCGCGTCCGAGGAGGCGGCGTCGTGCAGCACGTGCAGCGTCGCCACCACGTCCTGTACTTCCGGCACCGACAGCAGGCCGCCGAGGCCCACCACTTCGCAGGGGATGCCGCGTGCCTCGAGCGCCCGGCGCAGCGGCACGAACTGGGACCGTTTCCGGCACAGTACGGCGATGTCCGACGGGCGCACTCCGGCCAGCCTGCCGTCCGGCCACAGCTGTCCGTCCGGGGCCGAGCCGGCGGGCAGCGCGAGGAGCGCGGCGGCCTGGGCGGCCACCCACTGGGCTTCGCCGGTCACCGTGGGCAGCAGCGCGGCGGAGACCCGCCCCCGGTTTGCCTGGCCGGGCGCGGGAATGAGCACCGGGACGTCCGGCGCCTGCGCGCGGAGCTCGGTCTGGAGCACGGCGGCGGTGCCGAGGATCCGGCCGGTGTTGCGGAAGCTGGTGGAAAGCTGGCGGACCGGGGCCGGCTGGCCGGACCGGGCGGGGAAGTCCAGCCCGAACCGGCGCAGGTTGCCCGCGCTGGCGCCGCGCCAGCCGTAGATCGACTGGCACGGGTCACCTACCGCGGTCACCGGGTGCCCGCGGCCGAAGAGCGCGCGCAGCAGCACGAGCTGGGCGTGGCTGGTGTCCTGGTACTCGTCCAGCAGCACCACCTGGTAGCGGGTCCGCTCGGCCGCCCCCACCTCCGGGTGCCGGGCGGCGATCCGCGCGGCGATCGCGACCTGGTCCCCGTGGTCGAGCACCTCGCGGGCCTGCTTGGCGGCGGTGTAGCGGTCGACCAGCGGCAGCAGCTGCTCGCGGGTGCGCTGTGCCTCGAGCAGCTTGCGCACCCCGGCCAGCCGGCGGCCGGGCCAGCGGGCCGCCTCGGTCTCCAGCCACTGGCCGACGCCCCGCACGTCGCCGGTCGACCGGAGGTGCTCGGCGAGGTCCCCGGCCAGGTCGAGCACCGCCGCGGTGACCGTCTGCGGCGTCCACTGCACCTCGTCCATCGGCCCGTCGTAGGCCGCCGTCACCGACGCGGCCAGCTGCCAGGAGAGAGCCGCGGTGATCAGCCGCAGCGACGGCTCGAGTCCCTCGCGCAGCGCGTGGTCGCTGACCAGGCGGCCCGCGTAGGCGTGGTAGGTGCCGATTACCGGGTCACCCGCCCAGGGGCCGCCCTCGTCGTCGGCCGGCGCGTCGGGCAGCCCCGCGCGGCGCAGCGCCTCCAGCCGGACGCGGACCCGCTCGGCCAGCTCCGCCGCCGCCTTACGGGTGAAGGTCAGGCCGAGTACCCGGTCCGGGCGGACCAGGCCGTTAGCGACCAGCCAGACCAGCCGGGCAGCCATCGTCTCGCTCTTGCCCGATCCCGCGCCCGCGATGACGGCGAGCGGGCCCAGCGGCGCCTCGATAACCGCCGCCTGCTCCGTCGTCGGCTCGGGCAGCCGCAGGACCCGCGCCAGCTGTCCGGGGGTGTACCTGTCCACGTCCCTATTCCAGCAGACCCCGCCGACATTCGCGGGCCGGTCAAGGTCCGCGGGCCGGTCAAGGTTCGCGGG
>DASWUW010000732.1:0-8328 GCA_036406335.1 Trebonia sp. | reverse complement strand
CCGAGCGCAGGTCGGTGACGAAGTCGCGGGCCAGGCGTTCGAAGTCGCGCAGGGCGGTGATGTCGTGCTCGCCGGGCCAGCCGGTGCGCCCGGTCCACTCCGTCCAGCGGCTCCAGTCACCCCAGTTTCCCCAGGCGCCGTTGCGCTGGTCCCGGGTGTCGTCCCGCAGGCGGGATGCCTCTTCGTGCAGCTGGTGGGCGCGGGTGAACGCATCTTCGCGGGCCTGGCGAGCCTGGTCCCGGGCTTGGCGGGCCCGCTCCCGGGCGGAGTCGGCCGCTTCCCGGGCACTCTCGCGGGCTGTCCGGGTCTGCTCGCGGGCGGCGTCCCGGGCGTCCCGCTCGGCGCCGCGCATGTCCCGGGCGGCCCGGGTCAGCTCCTCGCGCAGGCTGCGGACGGTGTCCCGGACGTCCTCGCGGACCTCGCGGACGATATCGCTGACCGACGCGGACAGTTCCTCTTCGAGTTCGTCGAGCTCCTCGCCCCGGTTACGCAGTTCTTCCCGGCCCGCCTCGGTGATCCGGTAGACCTTGCGCCCGTTTTCCTCGTCATGGGTGACCAGGCCTTCCTCCTCGAGCCGGGCCAGCCGGGGGTAGATCGTGCCCGGCGAGGGCGCGTAGACGCCCATGAAGCGATCGCGCAGCAGCCGGATCACCTCGTAACCGTGCCGGGGCTCCTCGTCGAGCAGGCGCAGCAGGTACAGCCGGAGGCGTCCATGGCGGAAAACCGGGGTCATCGGGTCTTGCTCTCCATCCCTACCGGTGCACGTCGCAATAGCGTGACCGCACCAGACATGGTGGTGACGGACACGTGTCCGGTACCTGCGCCAACGTTACCGCTTACGGTATGTGAGGCCGGTGCCTTGGCGACCTGCAGGGTTTCGAAATCGGTTCTTACCGGGCCCGAGGTGGACTGCAGGCGCACCCGGGCGTCGCTGTCGGCGGGCAGCCGCAGCGTCACCGCGCCGGACATCGTGCTTACGTCGATGTCGCCCGTCGCCCGCAGTGTGACGTCGGCGGTGATCTGGCCGCTCATCGTGTTCACGTCGAGCGAGTCCACCGACCCGCCGGCCAGCGTAAGGCCGCCCGACATCGACCTGAAGTGGATCTTGCCGTCCAGGTCGCACGCCGCTACCTCGCCGGACAGGGTCTCCGCGGATACGTCGCCGGTAACGCCGTCCAGGGTGATGTCGCCCGACATGCCCTTGACCGCCGCGCCCGCGTGCAGGCCGGCTACGACGGCCGACGCGCTGAGCACGCCAAGCTGGATCGGGCAGCCGGCCGGGACCGTGATGGTAACCGCCGCGCTGTCCTTACGCGGCTTGAGAAACCCGAGCAGCCCGTCCCAGGACAGCGACTCGTAGCTGACGGTCAGGATCCCGTTTTCGTGGGTCACCTGCAGCGGGCGTCCCGACAGTTCGCTCACCGCCAGCGCGGGCGAGTCGTCGGACGCGAGTACCGCGACCGTCCCGGCCATGAGGCGCACGTTAACTTCGGCGACGTCATCGAATTTGAGCGCCGTCGGCGCGTCAACGGTCCAGCGGGTCATCGCGGTCCTTTCGGGCAGATATCCCTGGGCTAACAACCACGATATATCGCGTCGTGCAAAAGTCAAGATGTATCGCGTCTCCGGTATCGGCCGACGGCTGGCGGCAGCGGATAACGCCAGCGGAAGACGGACGACGGAAAACGGACCACGGTCATCTCCGACTGCTGACCCGAGTCCGCGCGGGGAGGCCCGACGGTCGCGTTCGCCGGGATCGGGCCCGCCCGCGCTGGACACACAGGGCAGCAATGGACGGAGCCGTCGCTCGGAAGCAGATTTCTCCCGGCCGGAGATCCTGCTGGTTACTCTTCGCCGGGATCCGCGTCGCCGTCCGAGTCCAGCCGCGCCAGCCATTTCGCGAGCCGGTCCACGGCGGTCTCGAACTCCGGGTTGAGATCGACGAAATTCCGTAGCCGCTCGGCGAGCCAGGTCATGCTGACCTGCTCCTCGCCGCGGCGGTCGTCCAGTTCCTCGATCCCGGCGTCAGTGAAATACATTGCTAGCCCTCCGCTGGGATAGCTGTTTCGATCAGTTCCCGGTGCGTCGCCGCGTGCACCTTGGCCGAGCCGAAGGCCGGCGCCGAACTCGCGGGCAGCGCGACCAGTCGCGGCTGGCGGCCGAGCAGCCCCGGCAGCCGCAGCGCCATCCGCGGCCACGCGCCCTGGTTCTCCGGTTCTTCCTGAGTCCAGACCAGTTCGACGTCGGCCGGGTAGCGGAGGAGTTCAGCCTTGAGCTCCTCCGCCGGGATCGGGTACAGCCGCTCCATCCGGACGATCGCGGTGTTCTTGATCCCTGCCTTGGCGCGGTGGTCGGCCAGGTCGTAGTACATCTTGCCGGTGCAGAGCACGACCCGGCGGACACCGCTGGCGTCGAAATCGTCGGGCTCGCCGATCAGCGGGCGGAAGGAGCCGCTGGTGAAGTCCGCCGCCGCCGACGTGGCCGCCTTAAGCCGCAGCAGCGACTTGGGCGTGAAGACGATCAGCGGCTTGTGCCGCCCGGACAGCGCCTGCCAGCGCAGCAGGTGGAAGTAGTTGGCCGGCGTAGTGGGCAGTGCCACCGTCATGTTGTCCTGCGCGCACAGCGCCAGGAACCGCTCGATCCGGGCGGAAGAGTGGTCCGGGCCCTGGCCTTCGTAGCCGTGCGGGAGCAGCAGCACGACGCTCGACTTCTGGCCCCACTTCTGCTCGCCCGAGCTGATGAACTCGTCGATGATGGTCTGCGCGCCGTCGGCGAAGTCGCCGAACTGCGCTTCCCACAGCACCAGCGCTTCCGGGCGGGCGACCGAGTAGCCGTACTCGAAGCCCATCGCGGCGAACTCGGACAGCAGCGAGTCGTAGACAAAGAACCGCGCCTCGCCGTTGTCGAGCTTCTTCAGCGGCACGTAGTCGGCGCCGGTGTTACGGTCCACCAGCACCGAGTGCCGCTGGCCGAACGTCCCGCGCCGGGAGTCCTGGCCGACGAGCCGGATCGGGTGCCCGTCCTGCAGCACCCCGCCGAAGGCGAGCAGTTCGCCGGTGGCCCAGTCGACGGTGTCCTCGCTGACCGAGGCGACCCGCCGGTCGAGCTGCGGCTTGAGCCGCGGATGGACGGTGAACCCGTCCGGGATGGACACCTGGGTGTCGATGATCTGCTTGACCGCGTCCAGCGTGATCGCGGTGGGCACGCCCGCGTGGTCGATCGGGCGGTCGCCGAAGTCCGGCTTCAGTACCGTGCCCGGCTGCGGCGGGAGCTCGTTCGCCTCCCGGGTTTCGGTAAATGCGCGCTCCAGCTGCTGCTGGTAGTCGCGCAGGGCCGCCTCGGCCTCTTCCATCGTCAGGTCGCCCCGGGCGATCAGCGACTCGGTGTAGAGCTTGCGCACCGAGCGCCGCGCCTCGATCAGGTCGTACATGAGCGGCTGGGTGAAGCTCGGGTTGTCGCCCTCGTTGTGCCCGCGGCGGCGGTAGCAGACCATGTCGATGACGACGTCCTTGCGGAACGCCTCGCGGTAGGCGAAGGACATCCGGCCCACCCGGGCTACGGCCTCCGGGTCGTCCCCGTTCACGTGGAAGATGGGGGCCTGGATCATCCGGGCCACGTCGGTCGCGTACACGCTCGAGCGCGACTCCATCGGCGAGGTGGTAAAGCCGACCTGGTTGTTGACCACGATGTGCACGGTGCCGCCGGTGCGGTAGCCGCGCAGCTGGGACAGGTTCAGCGTCTCCGCTACCACGCCCTGGCCGGCGAATGCCGCGTCGCCGTGGATGAGCACGGGCAGCACGCTAAAGCCGTCCTCGGCCTTGTCCAGCACGTCCTGCTTGGCCCGGACCACGCCCTCGGTCACCGGGTCGACGCACTCCAGGTGGCTGGGGTTGGCGACCAGGCTGACGGGGATCTGGCTGCCGCTCGCGGCGGTGAAGGCGCCGGACGCGCCCAGGTGGTACTTGACGTCACCGGAGCCCTGGGTCGACTTCGGGTCGAGGTTGCCCTCGAACTCCTTGAAGATCTGCCCGTAGGACTTGCCGATGGTGTTGGCCAGCACGTTGAGGCGGCCGCGGTGCGCCATGCCGACCACGGCCTCGTCCAGCTTGGCGTCGGCGGCCTCGCTGATCACCACGTCGAGCAGCGGGATCAGCGCCTCGCCGCCCTCCAGGGAGAACCGCTTCTGGCCGACGTACTTGGTCTGCAGGAACGTCTCGAATGCCTCGGCCACGTTGAGCTTGGCCAGGATCCGGACCTGGTCGTCGTGGCTGGCCCGGAGCGGGGGAACCTCGACGCGGGCCTGGATCCACTTGCGCTCTTCCGGGTCCTGGATGTGCATGTACTCGATCCCGACGGTGCGGCAGTAAGAGTCCCGCAGCACGCCGAGGATCTCGCGCAGCCGCATGATCGGCTTGCCGCCGAATCCGCCGGTGGCGAACTCCCGCTCCAGGTCCCACAGGGTCAGCCCGTGCTGGATGATGTCCAGGTCCGCGTGCTTGCGCTGGGCGGTCTCGAGCGGGTTGGTGTCGGCCATCAGGTGACCGCGGACCCGGTAGGCGTGGATGAGCTCCTGGACCCGGGCCGACCGGGCGACGTCGTCCTCGTGCCCGTAGGGGAAGTCCCTGACCCAGCGGACCGGCTCGTACGGAATGCGCAGGCTCTCGAAGACCTGGTCGTAGAAGCCGTTCTCGCCCAGCAGCAGCTGGTGGGCGATGCGCAGGAAGTCGCCGGACTGCGCTCCCTGGATGATCCGGTGGTCGTAGGTAGAGGTCAGCGTCACCGTCTTGCTGATGGCGAGCTTGGCCATGGTTTCCTCGCTCGCGCCCTGGTAGGCGGCGGGGTACTCCATGGCGCCGACACCGACGATCGTGCCCTGGCCGGGCATGAGGCGCGGCACGGAGTGCTCGGTGCCGATCGTGCCCGGGTTAGTGAGGGAGATCGTGGTGCCCTGGAAGTCGGCTACCGTCAGCTTGCCGTTGCGCGCCTTGCGCACCACGTCCTCGTAGGCGGTCCAGAACTGGCGGAAGTCCATCTCCTCGGCGCCCTTGATGCTGGGCACCAGCAGCTGGCGGCTGCCGTCCTTCGCCTTCAGGTCGATGGCCAGGCCGAGGTTCACGTGGTGCGGCATGGCCAGCACCGGCTTGCCGTCTTCCTCGGCGAAGGCGCCGTTCATCGCGGGCAGTGCCTTGACCGCCTGCACGATCGCGTAACCGATCAGGTGGGTGAAGGAGACCTTCCCGCCCCGGCCGCGCTGCAGGTGGTTGTTGATGACGATCCGGTTGTCGATCAGCAGCTTGGCCGGCACCGCGCGGACGCTGGTGGCGGTGGGCACGCTCAGGCTCGCCGCCATGTTCTGCGCGGTCCGGGCGGCGGCGCCGCGGAGCCGGCTGACCTCGGAGTCGCCGGGCGGCGCGGCGGCCGGCGGGCTGGCCGGCGTGGCCGTCTTCGCCGGGGCCGGGGCCGGGGCGGGCGCGGGGGAGGGCACCGGGGTCTCGGCGGCGGCCGGCCGCGTCACGGCCGGCTGGGACCCGGTGCCGTTGCCGTTGCCGTTGGCGCGGACGGGGCGGTAGTCGGCGAAGAACGACCACCAGGCCTTGTCCACGGAACCGGGATCGGCGAGGTAACGCTCGTAGAGCTCGTCTACCAGCCACTCGTTGGGGCCGAAGTCGGCACTGCCCGGCGCTGTGCCCGGTTCTGCGGACCCGCCGGGCTGGGACTGGGATGAAGAGTGTGCTGAGGGCGCGCTGAAATCTGCGGCAGCGAGCGGCGACTCAGAAGACACGGCGGACATCGCCTTCTTCCGAAAGATTGAATGTGATGACTGACTCCCGATTTCCAGGTTACCGCCCGGTTGCGTAGGCCGGGGGCTGGATGGTGCGCGCGTGGCTTCAGGTGTTCGTGTGGTTTGAGTCACGCGCCCGGTTCCCTGGCGTCCCGAAACGTTCTGCCTTCACGATCCGGCGTAATCCCCCGTAATCCGCGGGGAATACGCCAGCCGCGGGAACACGGCAGCCGCGAGCCAGCCGGGGCGGGCGCCCGCCGTTCCGTCCCGGTTAGCGGATATTCTCCTGATTCGCCCGCGACGGAAGGTTACTGCGTGCCCCGTGGGTGGATCGGTTTGTCTGCCTGCCGTCCGGGGGAGCGCTAGGCTCGGCTGGGATGGACACAGGCGAGGTTCCCGGCTACGAGTTCGAGGTGCCGCGCGGCCCGCATCACGGCTACCGCCCGCATCCCGAGAGCGGATACGACCCCGTGCACCAGTTCCGGCACGCGCCTGCCCCCGCGCCGCGGTCGCCGGTCCGGGGCGCGGGCAGCGGCGTGCTGGCCGTCATGCGTACCCGGAACTGGGTCGTGGGCCTGGCCGTGCCGGTCTTGGTCGCCATCGCCGTCGGCATCGCCCTGGTAGTGGTCGCGGGCGGGAGCGGCAACGGCGGAGCGGCGCCGTCGGCGCTGGCCGCGGGCTTCCCGCCCGCTCGTCTGGCCGGCTCCGGCTTCACCGGAAACGCGGTGCCCGCGCGGGTGACCCTGAGCGCTATCGGCGCGGACTCGGGGACCGAGGTGGCGGCGGGCGGCCTGAGCGGCGGCCCCGCGCTCTGGGTTTCCACCGACGGAGGAACGGTCTGGAACCGGGCCGGGCTCGCCGGGCCGTCCGGGCTGACCCGGGCGGGCACCGGCCAGCTGGACGGGGTCGCGCACGGACCCGCGGGCTGGCTGGCCGTCGGAACGACACTCGCCGCCGGGGGCGGTCCCCTGGTGGCATCCTCACCGGACGGGCAGACCTGGACCGCGGCGGGCGCCGTCCCGGTGCCGGGCGGCGGGAACGCGGCGGCGGCGGCGGTGGCAGCGGGTGGCGCCGGCTACGTGATCGTCGGCCACCGGGCCGCCGGGCCGGGCGCGGCGGCCGTAGCCGCCGCCTGGTACGCGCCGGGCCTGTCGGGCTGGCACAACGCCGCGGTCACCGGAGACGGCTCCGACGACCAGATGATGAACGCGGTCACCGCGACGGCCCGCGGCTTCACCGCCGTCGGATCCGCGGGGACCCGCCCGGCCGTCTGGCGGTCGGCCGCCGGCCGGACCTGGCAGCAGGCCGCGTTGCCGGTGCCACCGGGCTCGGACCGGGCCGCGCTCGACTACGTGGCCGCGAGCGGTGCGGGCATCGTGGCGGCGGGCACCGAGTTCACCGCGACCGGGGCGAGCCGCCCGTTCGCCGAGGTCTCGGCCGACGGGGGCGCGACCTGGACCGCGGTTCAGCTGCCGGTCCCGGCCGCCGGCCCCGGCACCGGGACTACCGTCACCGCGCTGACCGCCGCGGGCGGCGGGTTCACCGCGACCGGCACCTACGTCACCGCGGCGGGACCCGAGGTCGTGGTCTGGACGGTGCCGGACGGCCGGCGGGCCGCCGCAGGCGCCGCCTGGACGGCGGTCACCCCGGAAGGCACCGGACTGGCCGGCCCCGGAGCGGAGAACACGATCACGGCGCTCACCGTGGACGGCGTCACGCTGACCGGCGTCGGGTTCACCGCGGCGCCCGGCCCGCAGGGCTCGCCCGGCCCGCAGCAGCCGACCCTGTGGCAGTCACCGCTCCGGTACTGAGCCGCTCCGTTACTGATCCTGGCTACCATTACGTCCTTATGAGCAGCATTGTTTTCGTCACCGGGGCCAGCAGCGGTTTTGGTTCCGCGGTGGCCCGCCGGTTCGCCGCCGACGGGGCGCGCGTGATCGCGGCCGCCCGGCGCGGCGACCGCATCGACCGCCTCGCGGCCGAACTCGGCCCCCAGGTCCTCCCGCTGGTCCTCGACGTCAGGGACCGCGCGGCGGTCGCCCGGGCCGTTGACGGCCTGCCCGAAGAGTTCCGGGCCGTCGACGTCCTGGTGAACAACGCCGGCCTGGCGCTCGGCCTGGGCCCGGCCCAGGACGCCGACCTGGACGACTGGGACCAGATGATCGACACGAACTGCAAGGGCCTGACTTACTGCACCCGCGCGATCCTGCCCGGCATGGTCGCCCGCCGCCGCGGCCACGTGATCAGCCTCGGCTCGGTGGCGGGCAGCTACCCGTACCCGGGCGGGAACGTGTACGGCGGCACCAAGGCGTTCGTGCACCAGTTCAGCCTGAATCTGCGCAGCGACCTGCACGGCACCGGAGTCCGGGTCACCTGCGTGGAGCCGGGCATGGCGGACACCGAGTTCTCCCTGGTCCGGTTTAGCGGCGACCGCTCCCAGGCGGACGGCGTCTACGCCGGCATGCGGCCGATGACCGCCGCCGACGTCGCCGAGTCGATCCACTGGGCGGCCAGCATGCCCCCGCACGTCAACGTGAACACGATCG
>DASWUW010000731.1:0-1800 GCA_036406335.1 Trebonia sp. | reverse complement strand
CACTGGGCCCACATCCGGTCCTCGGGGACGTAGCTGAGGTAGACGTCGCCGGGCATCGCGTGCCGGAGCCGGATGAACTGGGCCCGGTACCGGAGGCGGGTTTCCTCGCTCATCTCGGCCAGGGCGCGAACCCGCTCGCCGGTGATCTCAGACGTCAGCCGCTCATAGGCGCCCAGCAGCGACAGCGGCGACCGAGGGGTGTCACCGAAGGTCGCCAGCGTCTCCTCGAAGGCGTAGAACGGCTTGTAGGGAATAGTCACGGCGGCCCAGTAGTCGTCCAGCTGGGTTCCCGCCAGCCCCCGGGGCAGCGAGCCGAACCTGCTGCGGGCGAGCGCCAGGCCCGTGTCGGCCTTGTCCTTCTCCGAGTCGTCGATGCGCATCGGGACCGGCAGCACCTGGATGTCACGGTAGTGGTAGCGCTGGTCGACGGCCCACGCCACCGCGGCCGCACCCTCGATGGCCTGGTCGTTGAGCGTAAAGCAGGCAACCAGCACATCGGGCAGGTTCACGGTGCAGATGTCCGCGACATCGGACATACCGGTGCGGCTGTCGATCAGCACGTAGTCGTAGTGCTCCTTCAGCTCGGCGCGAAGCGCGTCGAGGAACCGGCCGCCCGCTAGGCGATCGTAGAAGTTGTCCCAGTCGATCGCGGTGAGCGCCGACGAGTAGTCGCGGTTCTGCCGGCCGGCGGACACGAAGTCCAGCGTTCCGCCCCGCGGGAACTGGTCCCAGTTCAGGGAGATGGCGTGCCGCCAGATCTGGGCGTACTCACGGTGCCAGTCGGGGCTGCGCTCGCCTTCGGTCGCGGCCGCCCAGATGTAGTCGTTGACGAGTTCGATGACACCGGGCGTAACGGCCAGCTTGGCCGGGTCGAGGAACGGGTGGAAGTAGCGGTGCAGGCCGGGCGAGTCGAGATCCCAGTCGACCACCAGCACTTTGAGCCCGTTGCTGGCCATGATCCAGGCCGCATTGGCCAGCGCCATGGTGCGGCCGGCCCCGCCCTTGAAGGAGTAGAAGGTGACTATCTTGCCGTCGTTGCGCTTGACGATTGCGTCGTCAGCCATCAGCGCTCCTCGGGATCACGGAGGTCTGGGTCTGGCCGGCCCGGGTCAGGTCCATGACCGCGCCGGTCCCGCCAGCGGCGGCGGGTTCTGGTGCCGGAGAAAATGCCTCCCCGCCGTCTGAATCATGGACGGGAGCACCACGCTCATCTCTTCGATGGTCGCGACCCCTAGGGACGCCATCTGCCGGGCGGGCCGGCCGCCGTCGCCGAGCTTGTTCCGCAGCACGGTGCCGAGCGAGTCGCGCAGCATGGCTTCCTGCTGGGTGAGTCCGACGTCTTTGTTACTCCAGGCGATGACAAACTGGATCCACGGCTTGGTCATCTGGTCGTACTCCTCCAGCAGCTGGCGGCACTCCGGCAGCGCCACCGCCCACGGATCGATCAGCAGAACGGCGGGCGCGACGGGCGGCTCAGTAGGATTGCGGAGCAGTTCGCCCGCGTAATCGGGCAGGCTGAACGGCTCCGGACGCCGGTGACCGTGGTGCCGGGCCACCTTCGTGGCGTACTGGGCGAGCGGCTCCACCAGATCTGGCACATAGGGATTCCAGCCGTAGGCTTCAGTCGCGTAGTAGTCCCGTATCCGGTCGGCCGGCAGGTCGACCAGGCAGGGAGCGGCGACGACGACGTGGAAGGGTTTGTCCCCGCGCAGGGCCAAGCGGTCGGTTTCGGCAAACGCGCTGGGCAGCGACTCGTAGTCGAGGGCGGGACCCGGCGGGGCCGGCTCGCTTTCCGCCACG
>DASWUW010000730.1:0-6152 GCA_036406335.1 Trebonia sp. | reverse complement strand
CGCGCTGCTCAACCAAGAAGTGACGCAGCATCTCAGCCAGTTCGTGGGGGAGGGGGACGACGCGCTCGTCTTCACCAGCCCGGCCGGAACCTCGATGCGGCACAGCAACTTCTACCGGCGCGCCTGGCTGCCCGCGGTTCGTCAGACCGGCCTGGCCGGTGTCCACTTCCACGATCTCCGGCACACCGGGAACACACTCACGGCCGACGCGGGCGCGAACCTCCGTGAGCTGATGGAACGGATGGGCCATAGCAGCACGCGGGCCGCGCTCGTCTACCTTCACTCGACCAGCGACCGGCAGCGCACTATCGCTGACGCGGTCGGGACCGCGGCCAAAGCAGCGCTCCGCCAGGCCAAGACCCCCAAGGCACCCAAGGACGGCGCCAAGCCATCTGGCACGCAAGTGGCACGCCGCCCCGGCAAGGCATCGTGACACGCCGATACAGGGCACGAAAACATACTCTGACCTGGGATGAGATGAAGTGCGCCAGGCAGGATTCGAACCCGCGACCCGCTGCTTAGAAGGCAGCCGCTCTATCCGTCTGAGCTACTGGCGCTTGATGACCATTGTGCACGCCGAAGATCACACGTCGGCCACGCTGAGGTCGCAGTCCGCGAGGGGGAGTGATCCTGGTCGATACCAGACCGATGCTACCGCCCGCCGCCCCCGGCGGCGGTCTCGTGACCTGGCGCGGGCTGGCTGCGGGCAGCGAAGGGCGGCTGGGTGCCCCGTTCAGGCATCAGGGCGAGCCGCGCCCGGCACCACCAGCAGGCCTGCGTGATAAAGGCGGCCAAGCCCGTAGAGAGAAAGGCGCCGTCCGCGCTTACCTCTCATACAAAGCCATTAATAAAGCAGCCGAACAATCCCCGGGACTCCTGAACGGCGGCTAGCGACTCGCCCGCTCCCGCTGGCGCACCCGCGGTAACGAGCGCGGTCACGTGAGCCAACGCCGCCAGGCCGCCCCCCTTCGAAGCGAGCGGAACGGGTCCGGCGAGCACTCCAGGCCTGCCGCCGGGTGAAATACCCGGTGCAGCCGAGCTCCACCGGCATTCATCGGTCAATTAGATTTTCGAACATATCCAGCTACGCCAATACAGGCAGTTCAGTGATTGGGATGATGACGCCGCATAGTTACCGATATGTTGCTTAAATAACGGTCCGGTATCTCCTGCGGGCGCGTCTGCCTGAGTGGCGGAGAATCGGTAAGTAGCAGAGATGACACTGAACTTACGCACGGGTTGCACGTGCTGGCAGTCACAGGAGAGGCCGCATGGCGGTATCAAATTCCGCAGGTCAGGGGCCTCCGCCGAGCGCCGGACGGCCGGTCAGTTCCTATCTCGTGCGCCAGGTAGCGGTCCCCGCTGTCATCCTGGTGCTGGTCTGGGGTGCCTTCACCGGTGTAGTGCTGGCCGGCCTCCTGCGGTCGATCGCGGGCCGCCCCGGGCACCGGGCGCTGGTCGAGGCGGCCATGATCGCGGGGGCCGGGCTGCTCGTCGCCCTCATCGTGATCGCGCTGATCTGGAGCTTCACCCGGCGGCTGGCCCGCGAAGCCGACAGCCTGGCCGCGATGGCCCGCTACCTCGCCGACGAGCAGCTGCCGCGGACCGTGGCCCAGCTGCGGGAGGGCAACGAGGCCCGGACGCCGCCGGTCCCGGCCGCCCGGATCTCCGAGTTCGCCGCCGTCACCGCCGCCCTGACCAGCCTGCAGGGCACCGCGGTTATGGCGGCGGCCGCGGAGGCGAGGCTGCGCGGCGGCTTCCGCCAGGTGCTGACCAGCCTGGGACGGCGGAACCAGTCGCTGCTGCTGCGCCAGCTGCGCATCATCGACACGCTCGAGCAGCAGGCGGCCAGCCCGGCCGCGCTGGCCGACCTGTTCGTGCTTGACCACCTCACCACCCGGATGCGGCGCCACGCGGAGAGCCTGACGGTCCTGTCCGGTTCTCCTGCGGCCCGGCCGCGGATCGGCCCGGTGCCGGTCATCGACGTCATCCGCGCCGCCGTAGCCGAGACCGAAGACTACAAGCGCGTCGCCCTCCGCACCGAGACCGAAGAAGTGGTGACCGCGGCCGCGGTCAACGACCTGATCCACCTGCTAGCCGAGCTGATCGAGAACGCGGCCCTGTTCTCCCCGTCGGCCACCAAGGTCGAGGTCAGGGCGGAGCGGGTCGCCAACGGCTTCGCCATCGAGGTCGAGGACCGGGGCCTGGGCATCGCCCCCGACCAGCTCGACGACCTGAATGCCCGGCTGGCCCGCCCGCCCGACTTCGACCTGGTGGACGCGGACCGGCTCGGGCTCTTCGTCGCGGGCCTGCTCGCCGTCCGGCACGGGGTGGAGGTATCACTCACCCCGTCGCCCTACCGGGGCACCAAAGCGATCGTGCTGCTGCCCGAAGGGCTCACGCTGCCGCCCGCTTTCACGCCGCCGGCTCCCGCGGCCGCGGCCGCGGCCCGGCTCCGCTCCTCCAGCGCGCTCTCCCTGGTCGGCGTGGCCGCCGGCGGCCTCCTGCCGGAGACCGGCCCGGATGAAGCCGACGAGCCCGACCCGGTGCCGCCGCCGCCGGGGCCCACCACCTTTCACGGCCTGCCCCGCCGCGTCCGGACGGACAAGCAGCCGGAGCAGGAAGCGGCCGACGAGCGCGCGGCGCCTCCGATCCGGCCGCGTACGCCCGCCGAGGCGCCCGCGCCGGACGATGCCCGCCGGCTCGCCGCGTCCCTGCAGCGCAGCTGGCAGCTGAGCCGGGCCGACGAAGCCCGGCGGGACGACGTCGATCCGCTGCTCGGCCCGGACAGCGAGGAGGAATCGTAATGGCTTACGACGAAGGCGCGGGGGAGCGGGACCTCGCCTGGCTGCTCGACGACCTCGGCTCCCGCGTCCCGGACTTCCGGCGGGCGGTCATCCTGTCCCGGGACGGCCTGCTGCTGGCGGCGTCGCGCGACCTGACCCGGGAGGACGCCGAGCACCTGTCGGCGGTCGCGGCCGCGCTGCAGAGCCTGGCCATGGGCACCGGCGAGCGCTTCCAGGCGGGCAGCGTCCGGCAGACGGTCATCGAGCTCGACCAGGGCCTGCTGTTCGTCATCGCGGCCGGGGAGGGGAGCTGCCTGGCGGCGCTCTGCTCGGCCGCCGCGGACGCGGGCACGGTTGCCTACGAGATGGCGATGCTCGTCAAACGGGCTCGCCCGCACCTGGTCGCGCACGCCCGGTTCCCGACCAGAACGACCATGGCGGAGTGACCTAGTGTCGGCAGAAGGCAGTTTCCCCGGGGGGCGGCCCCCGCTGCCGCCCGGGCAGTGGGTCCGCGGCGATTCCGGTCCGGTAGTCCGCCCCTACGCGGTGACCGGCGGCCGGACCGAGCCCGAGGGCGAGATGCTCGACGTGGTCGCGGTAGTGGTCGCCATCCGCGGCGGCGACGAGGCCGAAGACCGGCAGAGCCACACGCCCGAGCACCGCCGGATCCTGGCCCTGTGCGAGCGGCAGGCCACGGTGGCCGATATCGCGGCCGGCACCGGGCTGCCCCTCGGCGTGGTGCGCGTCTTGCTCGGCGACCTGATCGGGTCGGGTGCGGTCTGCGTGGTCCGGCAGCGGCCGGCCGGCCAGCGCCCCGACAACAACGTGCTCAAGGAGATACTCAATGGCCTCCGTGCACTCTGACCCCGGCGGTGCGCTGACCGCGCACAAGATCCTCATCGCGGGAGGGTTCGGCGCCGGCAAGACGACCCTGGTCAGCGCGATCAGCGAGGTGCGGCCGCTGCTGACCGAGGAGCCGCTGAGCGCGGCCAGCGTGGGGAAGGACAACCTGGCCGGCCTGCCGGGCAAGAAGACGACCACGGTCGCGCTGGACTTCGGCCGGATCACCATCAGCCAGCAGCTGGTGCTCTACCTCTTCGGGGTGCCGGGCCAGGAGCGGTTCTGGTTCATGTGGGACGAGCTGGCCCTGGGTGCCCTCGGTGCCGTGGTGCTGGCCGACGTCCGGCGGCTGGACGACTGCTTCCCGTCGGTCAGCTACTTCGAGACCCGGCAGGTGCCCTTCATCGTGGCGGTCAACTGCTTCGACGACTCCCCGCGTTACGACCTCGCCGAGATCAGGCTCGCCCTCGACCTGGAGGAGACGGTCCCGCTGGTGCTGTGCGACGCCCGGGACCAGGCCTCGGTCAAGGAAACCCTCATCTGCCTGGTGGAAAGCATGTCCGACCTGGCCCTCGCGTCGGGCCGCCCCGTAGGCGGGGGATCCTTCAGCCGCTAGCGCCCGGCGGCCCCCGCCTCCCGCCCCGGGCGCCCCCCGGGGCCAGCCGCCGCCTAGTACCCGTCACCTCGCCTTGACCCGCGTCGCCGGATAGGTTATTCTCAAAATAAGATCTTCTCAATCAGAGAAGAACCAATCGGAGCTCCCGAACGGAGGGTGGCGATATGCCTCACCCCGATGACCCCGAAGGCTTCCTGGCCGGATACGACCCGCGGGCCTACGACCCCGTCGCGGTCACCGTCGACGTGGTCGCGCTGACGGTCAGGGACGGCAGCCTCCAGGTCCTGCTGATCCGGCGGGGCGAGCCGCCGTTTGCGGGCGACTGGGCCCTCCCCGGCGGGTTCGTCCGGCCGGGACGCGCCCCCGACGGCCAGCGGACGGAGGAAGACCTGGCCCAGGCCGCGGCCCGCGAGCTGGCGGAGGAGGCGGGGCCGGCGCTGCGCGCCCGCCACCTGGAGCAGCTCGGCAGTTACGGCGCCCCCGGCCGCGATCCCCGGATGCGCGTCATCTCCGTCGCCTACCTGGCCTTCGCCCCGGAAATGCCGGAGGCGCAGCCCGGGACCGACGCCGCCGACGCCCGCTGGACCACGGTCGGCGCGGCCGGCCGGCTTCCGCTCGCCTTCGACCACGAGCGCATCCTGGCCGACGGGATCGAGCGGGCCCGGGCCAAGCTCGAGTACACCCCGCTGGCGACGGCGTTCGTCCGCGAGCCGTTCACCGTCTCCGAGCTGCGCGAGGTCTACGAGGCGGTCTGGGGCGAGAAGCTGCACGCGGGCAACTTCCACCGCAAGGTCCTCTCCGTCCCCGGCTTCGTCGAGTCCACCGGCGGCCAGACCGAGAGCGGCGGCCCCCGCGGCGGCCCGCGGGCCCGGCTCTACCGCCGCGGCGACGCGACCCTGCTGCACCCGGCCCTGCTCCGCCCGGCCAGCGAGGACGCCCTCCGCCCGTGACCCGGGCACTCATCAACCGGCATTTCCCGAAACAACGCAAGGAGATCATCATGGGAAGCGGACGCTGGTCCTCAGACGTCTACGAGACCGCCGAGCGGCTGCGCGGCGGCAAGAGCGCCTTCAGCTACAGCGACTCCGGTGCGCGCACCGTGCACCCCGACCTCGACCCGTTTGACGTCGGGAAGCGGGAGAGCCGCGACAGCGCCGAGCACCCGGAGTCGCTCGCGATCGCCGTGCTGTTCGACGTCACCGGCTCCATGGGCACCGTGCCGCGCCAGCTGCAGAAAAAGCTGCCCCAGCTCCTCGGCCTGCTCAAGGACGGCGGCTACAGCGCCGACCCGCAGCTGCTGTTCGGCGCGATCGGCGACGCCACCTGCGACCGCGCGCCCCTGCAGATCGGCCAGTTCGAGTCGGACAACCGGATGGACGGCGACCTGGAGCGCATCCTGCTGGAGGGCGGCGGCGGCGGCCAGAAGTCCGAGTCCTACGAGCTCGCCATGTACTTCATGGCCCGGCACACCGCGCTCGACTGCTTCGACAAGCGGGGCAAGCGCGGTTACCTGTTCATCATCGGCGATGAGATGCCCTACCCGGCGGTCAAGCCGCGCGAGGTCAGCGCCTGGATCGGCGACGAGCTCCCGCAGCCGCTCCCCATCCGCAACCTCGTCGCCCAGCTGACCCGGCGCTGGGACACCTACTACATCCTGCCCGCGGGCGCCTCCTACGCGGGCGACGGCCAGGTGCTCGGCACCTGGCGCGCCCTCCTCGGCCAGAACGTCATCGAGCTGGCCGACCTGGACGCGGTGTGCGAGACGATCGCGCTCACCGTCGGCCTCGGCGAGGAGGCCATTGACCTGGAGGCGGGGCTGGCCGACCTGCGGGACAACGGCTCGGCGGCGGGCTCGGCCGTGGGCCGGGCCCTGGCGGGCATCGGCGCCTTCCGCGGCCCGCTGCGCCCGG
>DASWUW010000729.1:0-5280 GCA_036406335.1 Trebonia sp. | reverse complement strand
GCGGTTCGGGGGACCGCTGCCCGGCCGGGTCGCCGGTGCGGTGGCGGGGAGGCTGCCGCCACCGGTGACCCGGCTGAGCCACCGGGGAACAAGCCAGTGGCGGTGGCCCGGGGCGGGCCGTCGGCGGGGGTGGGGGCCGCCGCCGACGGCCCGCTCGACGGCGCCGGGGCCGCCCGCGCTCCGCCCCGCGGGCCGGCTAGGCAAATCGCGATAAGACGGACGGCTGTGATCTGCCAGCCGGTAACCGTCCGTTCAACCTGCTTGGTCAAGATGCCACTTGTCTAGCCAAGACGCAAACGCCTGCCCCGTACCCCTGGGGGCGGCATGGGAGGGTTTTACTTTGCGCGCATCAAAGGCGATCGTGGCGTCTGCCGCCGCGGTCGGTTCGATCCTGCTCGCTGCTGGGTGCAGCAGCTCGAGCTCAACCGGTTCCGCCGCCGCAGCGGGTTCCACCGCCGCGGGGGCCAGCTCCTCAGCCGGCGGGAGCTCGACGAACTGGGCCACCGCCACCTCGGTCGCCTCCGGCGGCGGCATGGCCGCGCTGGTCACGGCGGCCAAGGCCGAGGGCAAGCTCAACGTCATCACGCTGCCGTCCAACTGGGCCAACTACGGCAACATCATGAAGGCCTTCCACGCCAAGTACGGGATCACGATCAACGACGAGAACCCGGAAGGCTCCAGCCAGGACGAGCTGAACGCGATCAAGCAGCTCAAGGGCCAGAGCACCGCTCCCGACGTGGTCGACGTCGGCGGCTCGTTCGCCATCACCGGCCAGACCTCCGGGGACTGGGCGCCGTACAAGGTGGCGAGCTGGAGCAGCATCCCGGCCGCGGCCAAGGCCACGGACGGCTCCTACTACGCCGACTACGGCGGCTACGTGGCCATCGGCTACGACGCCAGCAAGGTGAAGACGCCGCCGACCACGTTCAAGTCGCTGCTCAACCCGGTCTACAAGAACCAGGTCGCGATCGACGGCAACCCGACCCAGACCGGGTCCGCGTTCGCCGCGGTGTACGCGGCGGCCCTGGCCAACGGCGGCTCGCTGGCCAACATCGCCCCCGGCGTCACCTACTTCAAGAGCCTCAAGACGGCCGGCAACTTCGTGCCGGTCGAGGGTACCCCGGCCACTGTTCAGTCGGGCCAGACCCCGATCCTGATCTGGTGGGACTACCTGCTGGCGTCTGAGGTCGCCCCGGTGGACAAGAACTTCAAGATCGTCGTCCCGTCCGACGGCGAGTACGCCGGCTACTACTACCAGGCGATCAGCAAGACCGCGGCCAACCCCGCCGCCGCCCGCCTGTGGGAAGAGTTCCTCTACTCCGCCGAAGGCCAGAACCTCTGGCTCCAGGGTGCGGCCCGCCCGATCGAGATGCAGTCGCTGATCACGGCGGGCACGATCAACAAGACGGCGCAGGCGGCCCTGCCCGCGGTGGCCGGCAGCGGCTCGCTCCAGCTGCCGACCGAAGCGCAGCAGACCGCCGCGCAGACCGTCGTCACCCAGCAGTGGCCGTCCGTCGCCGGCTGACATGACTGCTGACCTGACCGATACGGTCACGGCCCCGGGGTCCCACGCGGGCCCCGGGGCTCGCCGGTTCCGGTCTCCGCTGCGCCACGCACCCAAGTCGCTGCGCGAAGCGAGCCGTTACGCCGGCGTCATACCGTTCCTCGCGTACATCATCATCTTCCTGATCGTCCCGCTGGCCGGGATCGCGGTCGACGCCTTCCAGAACCCGGCCACCGGCGCGTTCACCTGGTCCAACGTGGATACCGCGGTGCACGGCGCTTTCCTCCACGGGTACGAGCAGGCACTCGAGCTCTCGCTGATCGCCTCGGTCGTGCCCGGCGTGTGCGGCCTGCTGCTGGCCTACGCGATCTTCACCGCCAAGCGCGGCGCGTTCCTGCGCCAGGTGGTGATCACCGCGTCCGGGGTGTTCGCCAACTTCGGCGGCGTACCGCTGGCGTTCCTGTTCATCGCATCGTTCGGGTCGTCCGCGTTGATCACCGGCTGGCTGAGCGACATCGGGCTGAACATCTACAACGACGGCTTCAGCCTCTATACCCTGTCCGGCGTCGCCCTGGTCTACATGTACTTCCAGATCCCGCTGATGGTGCTGATCATCTTGCCCGCGCTGGAGGGGCTCCGCCCGGCCTGGCGGGAAGCGGCGTCCAACCTCGGCGCCAGCTCCTGGAGCTACTGGCGGCACGTCGGCGGCCCGGTGCTGCTGCCGTCCTTCCTGTCCTGCCTGATGCTGCTGTTCGGCTCGGCGCTGGCCGCCTACGCGACCGCGGAGGCGCTGACCACCGGGACGATCCCGCTGACCTCGATCCAGATCGGGTCGTTCCTCAACGGGAACGTGATCTCCGGGCAGGAGAACGTGGGCAAGGCCCTCGCCCTCGGCATGGTCGTCATCATCTCGGTCCTGATGATCGCTTACGTACTGTTCCAGCGGAGGTCGGCCAAATGGCTGCGCTAGCGACCCAGACCGCCCCGGCTCCGGTTCCGGCGCCGGTCGCCGCGCCGCGGCGGCGTTCCTTCCCGGTGTGGCGGTGGGCGATCCTGCTCGTCGCCGCCGTCTACTTCCTGCTCCCGCTGTACGCGGCGATCCGGTTCGCCGGCCTGCACGCGTTCGGGGCGGTGGTCACCCAGGCCGGGTTCGGCCCGGCGCTGCTGCTGTCAGTCAAGCTGGGCGCGGTGACCTGGGCCATCACCATGCTGCTAATGATCCCGACCACGGTCTACGTGCACCTGCGGATGCCCGGGCTGCGCCGGCTGCTGGAGACGATCACGATCCTCCCGATCGTCATCCCGCCGGTGGTGCTCATCATCGGGGTGCTCCAGGTGATGCCGCTGGCGCTGCGTTCCAGCGTCTGGCTCCTCGCCCTCGAGTACGTCGTGCTGGCGATGCCGTTCGCCTACCGCGCCATCGACGCGGGCCTGCGCTCGATCGACGTCAAGACCCTGACCGAGGCGTCGGGATCGCTGGGCGCGGGGTGGTTCACCACTATGTGGCGGGTCATCCTGCCGAACCTGCGGACCGGGCTGCTGTCGGCCAGCATCCTCATCATCGCGCTGGTCCTGGGTGAGTTCACCATGGCCAGCCTCGACCTGCAGACGACGTTCCCGGTCTGGATCGTGCTGTTCGACCAGGAGAACGCGCAGATCTCGGTCGCCGCCTCGATCTTCGCCCTGGTCGTGACCTGGCTCTTCCTGATGCTGATCACGGTCGTCGCCACCCGCCAGTCCCGCCGCACCGGCGGCGGCGAGGTAACGCTGTTCTCCGTGGCCCCCCGCGAGACGATAGGAAACTGATGGCTACCAACCAGACAGCGGGCAACGAGACGACCGCGGCCGCGGCCGCGGGAACCGCCTGGGCCGGCTCCGCTTCGGACGGCCCGGCCGACGGGGACCGGCCGGGCACCAGCGTGTCGCTGCGCGGCCTGGTGCGCGCCTTCGGCGCGACCCGGGCCCTGGACGAGATGTCCCTCGACATCGCCCCGGGCGAACTGGTGGCGCTGCTCGGCCCGTCCGGCTGCGGCAAGACGACCGCCCTGCGGATCGTCGCCGGGTTCGAGTTCGCCGACTCCGGCGAGGTGCTGATCGACGGCCGGGACGTGTCCGGTATCCCGGCCAGCAGGCGGGACATGGGCATGGTCTTCCAGTCCTACTCCCTGTTCCCGAACATGAGCGCGCTCGACAACGTGGCGTTCGGCCTGCGGATGCGGAAGGTCGGCACCGCCGGACGCCGCAAGCAGGCCGGGGAACTGCTCGAGATGGTCGGCCTCGCCCCCCAGGCCCGGCAGTTCCCGCACCAGCTGTCCGGCGGCCAGCAGCAGCGTGTCGCCCTCGCCCGGGCCCTGGCCATCGAGCCGCGGGTGCTGCTGCTGGACGAGCCGCTGTCCGCGCTCGACGCCAAGGTCCGGCTCCAGCTGCGCGAGCAGATCCGCACCCTGCAGCAGCGGCTCGGCACCACCACCCTGTTCGTCACCCACGACCAGGAGGAGGCGCTGTCGATGTCGGACCGGGTCGGCGTCATGCGGGCGGGCAAGCTGGAGCAGGTCGCCACCCCCGACGAGCTGTACTCCCGGCCCACGACCGCGTTCGTGGCCGAGTTCGTCGGCACCATGAACCGGCTGCCGGGCGAGCTGGCCAGCGACGGCAACACCGTCACCGTCATCGGGATGACCGTGCCGGTCCAGCCGGGCGGCCCGGCCAGCGGCGCGGTAGACGCCCTGGTGCGCCCGGAGAACCTCACCGTCACGCCGTCCGAGACCGGCGACGGGATCGTCACCGTCCGCACCTTCCTCGGCGCCGTCACCCGCCTCACGGTGCGGCTCTCGGGCGACACCGAAGTCGTGGTGGACGTCGCCACCTCGGCCGCGTCGGAGATGACGCCCGGCACCGCGGTCCAGGTGGGCCTGCCGTCAGCGCCGGTGCTGGTCGCGGCGCGCGCGAGCTGACGGCATCCCGGTGACCGAGTCCGCCCTCGGGTTCCCGGCGGTCTGGCTGCGGCACCACTGCCCCTGCCGGGCCCGGTCACCGGCCAGCGCCTGATCGAGATCACCGCCATCCCGAACGAGACCGGGATGACCGTCACGGCGGAAACCGACGCGTCCGTCGAGGTGCTCTTCAGCCCGGACGACCCTGGCACCGGACCAGGCCCGAGAAGCCCGCAAGCCCGGTACCAGGCGGAAGCTGGGACAGGTAACCGTTCCCTGGCCCCGACCGATCCTGGCGGTCATCAAGGCCGAAGGCCTCCTGCGGGCGCGGCGGGTGCAGGTACCTTATTTTTGCTTGGACTCTGTGTCCGGTGCACGGGCTGCGATGACGGGGCTCGAGAGGCGGCGCTCCTGCTCGCCGCGATAGGCGCGGTCCGCGAGCATCAGTGCCCCGCCGCTCGCTGCGGCGAGCGCCGCCGTTACGGCGAGAACCGGGGTTAGCGTGCCCGCCGCGGCCAGCGCGAGGCCGACCGCGATCGGCGCCACCGCGCGGGCGCCGACCACGAAGACCGACATCAACCCGTTAATCCGCGGATAGCTGGTCACCCCGTAGAACTCGGGCAGCAGCGTGCCGCGCAGTATTTCGACCAGGCCGCATCCGCCTCCGAAAAGAAGAACGAATCCGATCGCGGTGACGGTTGCTGCTCGGCCGTGCCCCGATGTGAGCAGCAGCGGGACGATCGCGACGGCCTGAGCACCGAACACCGCCGCCGAGACATGCTGCTCCGGCCAGCGGCCGCTGAGTGATATCACCAGTATGCGCCCCAGCATCTGGAACAGCCC
>DASWUW010000728.1:0-2029 GCA_036406335.1 Trebonia sp. | reverse complement strand
CGCCCAGTCGCAACGTGCTCATGCAGCGCTTCGGGGTTGCCGGGGAAACTGCCCGACGCGCCCAAGCCCGGCTGGTGACCCTTGGGTACCTAGTCACGGTGCCGGGAGTCGGCATGGTGGTGACGCCTCGAGACCGCTGGCCCTCGGTGGCTTGAGAGTAACGTTCGCAGCGGGACTGTCGGGTCGGCGGCCGAGAGCTCTCGGCTACGCCGTAGGCTTAGCCGCTCAGGTACCGTCGTTCCGTGCCCGCTGATGACGCTCGCCTGCTGGTGTCGGATCTCGTCGCCGCGGTGCGCCCGTTCGACGACCGCGAGGCGGCCGACCAGGCCGGTATCGGTACGTGGATGGCGTCGGGGCAGCCGCTGTTCCGGACCGCGCCGCCCGCTACCCCGCCTAAGCACCTGGTCGTCTACTTCGTCCCGGTCGACGTGGAGCACCGGTGCCTGCTGCTCGGCGATCACCGTAAGTCCGGGCTGTGGCTGCCGCCCGGCGGGCACGTCGAGGAGGACGAGGATCCCCGCCAGGCGGTCATCCGCGAAACGCGCGAGGAACTCGGGATCGCGGCCGAGTTCCACCCGCTGCTGGGCGGGAGCAGGCCGTTCTTCCTCACCGTCACGCCGACCAACGAGGCCAGCAGCCACCTCGACGTGGACCTCTGGTTCGTGCTGCGGGTGCAGCGCGACGCGCCCCTAAGCCCGGACCCGCGGGAGTTTCGCGCCGTCCGCTGGCTCGGCCTCGACGAGCCCCGGGACTGGGCCGACGCCTGCTACGACCCGGAGATGCCCCGGTTCGCGGGCAAGCTCGCGTCCGTCCTCGGTGACCGCCCGGCCCCTGACTTTGCCGTGGACCCGGTCATTCGGCGGTCGCGGGCCGGGGACCGGTCGTGCCCAGGGGGCCGAGTTTGCCGAGCAGGCCGAACCAGAACCGGGCGCCGGGGACGATCGCCGTCAGCACGGTGAGAAAGCCGAGGAGCATCTTCACCAACTGCCAGCCGGAGTTGCCGTACGGGCTGAAGATCCCCCGCTGATCCAGCCAGCTGCACCGAGCGCCGGGCGGGCGGCAGTCACTGACCGTGCCCCATCCGACCGGCAGCCCGGCGGTGGCCGACAGCTGGGCCTGGAGGTTAGCCAGGCATTCCTGCTGGCTTACCGACGCGGGCAGGAAGTGACTTTTACCGCTACCTGACTGACGGCCGCGCTAACGGTGCTTTCGCTGTACAGGACGCGCGCGATGGTGAGGGCGTTGATATTAAACAGCACGATGAGGATTGCCCCGGCCGCGAGCGTGATTTTAGCGACGTGCCGCTTATACCAGCCGGATACCCGGTCCATGTGGTCGTCGTACCACTGCTCCACGAGGACGCGAAAGCGGCCGGCGTCATCCCCGGCATTCTTAGCCAGGGCCTGCAGGGCCGGCCTGAACGGGGACATCGTAGCCGGGAGGGCGTCGATCCCCTGCTGGATGCTGGTCACCGTCGCCTGCCCGGCGGTCCCGGGCACCACCAGGTCGATGACGGCCTCGGCGAACGACCGGGCGGAAATGTACGAGGGAAGACTCCGGCACTGGCGCCACCGGGTCCCGGCCTTCCCGTCCGCGGTCATCGGCGGCAGACGGCCGGTCCGCCCCGTCGCCCCCAGCGTCAGCTTCCGGCTGGTGATCTGGCCCGCCATACCCTGACCGCGCAGGATCGGACCGCCGAGGAGCGCCCCGGCCGCCGAGGGCGTCGCGGCGGCCGGCCGAGGAAGCCGGGCCGGGTCAGCCGCCCGGCCGGCGATCATGTCCTGTACCTGCTGGTAGTCCTGCTCAGCCTGGCTCAGGTCCGTGCTTACCCCGTCCCCGTCCACCAGTTCGCGCAGGCCGCTGAGCAGGTATGCCCCCCGCAGCCCGATGAGACGCGCCACTAGCTCGGTGACGACCGAGGCAAGCGCGGCGGCAACACCGAACACGAAGGTCAGCCCGATGGCTAGATCGATGATTCCTGAACTCGGCACGTACGGGTTCCGGTCAGGCTTTGCGCAGCGTGCCGACC
>DASWUW010000727.1:0-11623 GCA_036406335.1 Trebonia sp. | reverse complement strand
GATCGACCTGTTCGACTACTCGGCCGCGACCGGGGAAGTCTCCCAGCGCCGGGTCCTCGCCGACCTGTCCGCCTGCGACGGCGTCCCCGACGGCCTGACCGTCGATGCCGACGGCTTCCTCTGGGTCGCCTTCTGGGGCGGCGGCGTGCTCCGCCGCCTGGCCCCCGACGGTACCCAGGACGCGGTCGTCGAGCTCCCGGTCTCCCAGCCCACCAGCTGCGCCTTCGGCGGCCCGGGGATGGCCGACCTGTACGTTACCACCGCCCGCATCGGCCTGTCCGAAGCCGAGCTCAAGGCCCAGCCCCTGGCCGGCCGCCTGCTGCACCTCCGCCCTGGCCCGGTAGGCCTCCCCTCCGCCACCGCCTACGCCGCAATCCCGGCCTGACTCCGTCAACCGGAAAGTCTCCGCCGGAGGGTCACCGCATCGTCTGCCAGCGCCACGGTCAGCTCGCCGGCCCCCCCGGCGAGCGGCAGCGCCGCGACCGCGAGCTGCTCAGCCGCCCGTCGCGCGGTGCCCGGCGCTGACCCGGCGTCGGTGCTGCCGACGCGCAGCAGCATGCCGACCGCGCGGTGCCCGGCCAGCACCGCGGGCCCGCGGCTGACCGGGTCGGAGCCGGAGACCTGGACCGCGTGCCGTAGCAGCGGATGACCGTCGTAGTCGGCTCGCAGCACCGACCGCGCCGTCCCGCCGTCCTCGCCGTACCGCCCGAGCAGCAACTCGTCGCGGAGCAGGAGCGCTGCCCCGGCCGCGAGCGACACCGACAGGTGAGTCGCGTGCCGCGCCCCGTCCGCCACCACGACCGGCTCCGGCAGGTACTCCAGCCGCCCGCCCGCGCCGACCGAGATGATGACCCGCAGCTCCGACTCGAGTCCGTCGAGCCCGGGCAGCGCGATCGACGCGGCCGCCGTCCGGAGGCGCAGGAAGGCCCCCGCCCCCACCGTGATCCGCAGCTCGAGGCGGTCGCCTCCGATCGGCCCCGCCGCCCCGCCGACCAGGTACACCGCGGACGGCGTGCGGCGCAGCACCAGCGGAACCTGGGACGCGAGCACCGGAAACCGGGTGACTCCGCCGGGACCGGCCACCGCTTCGACCGCCGCCGCGGCGCAGACCCGGTTCCGCGCGTGCCGTCCGGCAGTGCCGCCGTCCGCCCGCCCGTTGCTCGTCGGCCCGGCAGCGGCCGGCCCCGTAGCCCGAGCCGCGGTGGGCGCCGATCGTGTCATCCGGCCTCCGTTCGGCTAGATCAGGGCGGTCTTGCCGATGGCCGTCCGCACCCAGGCGGCTACCTCGGTCGCGAGCGGGTCCTCGCGCAGCGACGTGAAGATCACCGGCCGCCCCTCGCGGACGACGGCGGCATCCCGCCTCATCACCTCGAGGGACGCGCCCACCATCGGCGCCAGGTCGGTCTTGTTGATCACCAGCAGGTCGGAGAACGTGACCCCGGGACCGCCCTTGCGCGGCACCTTGTCCCCGCCGGATACGTCCAGCACGAAGATCTGCAGGTCGGCCAGCCCCCGTGAGAACGTGGCGGTGAGGTTGTCGCCGCCGCTCTCCACCAGCACCAGGTCGAGCGGTCCGAAGCTCGCCTCCAGGTCTTCCACCGCGTCCAGGTTGGCCGCGATGTCGTCGCGGATCGCGGTGTGCGGGCAGCAGCCGGTCCGCACCGCGGTGATCCGCTCCAGGTCGAGCACGCCCGCCCGCCGCAGGAAGTCCGCGTCTTCGGTCGTGTAGATGTCATTGGTCACCACGGCGAGGTCCACGTCGTCCCGCAGGGCGCGGCACAGCGCCGCGACCAGGGCCGTCTTGCCCGAGCCGACCGGACCGCCGATGCCGATGCGCAGTGCCCGGCCGGCCCGCGGCGGCGCCGGGTGCTGGTCGATGCTGTGATCGTGCGACCCGTACCCGTGGTCGTCGTCCCCGTGGTCATGGTCGCCGTGACCCGGGTGCTCGTGCGTGCTGTCAGGACTCAAAGAGTCGCACCTCCGCTTGGTAATGCGCTTCCGCCAGCAGGTCGAGAGCCGGCGCGGACGGGCAGGGCAGGTCCGCCGGGGGCAGGCCCGCGTAACTGGCCCCCTGCTCGGCGGTCTGGTCGATGTCCCCGATGAGCCGGGCCAGCACCCCGGAGGCCCGCATCGGGTCAAGGGCGAGCAGCCGGACCGCGGCGCTCACCGCTCCCGCCACCGCCTGGTAGGCCGCGATCCGCGCCGCCTCCACCGGGTCGCACCCCGCGGCCGCCGCCGCTGCCCCGAGCACCACCGCGTGATGCGGCCCGCCCCGGTACTCCTGCCTCACCACCGTCGAAGACCCAGTGGATCCGGCGGCCGTTGCCTCCGCGGGCCCGGCCCCGGTGCTCCCCGCGGCCGCTCCCGCTTTCCGGTCTCCAGCCGGCGGGGCCAGCTCCGCCAGCCACCAGGCGTCCGGCCAGGTAACCCGCGCCGCTCGCAGCAGCGCCCGCCCCTGCCGGCGCGAGGCCTCACGCTGCGCGGGCGACGGATTCCGCGCGTCGACCTCTGCGTCCAGTTCGGCCCAGATCCCTTTATCCCGAACGAAACCGGCTGCTTCCCCAGGCATTCCGCGCCCCTGCGCACAGGCGACGCCGGCGGCGGCCGCCGCGACTAGTCCAGCGGTGCGCAGCCTGCCCCGGAGGAACAGTTCGAGGGACTCCAAGCCGGTCACGGTGCCCGCCGTCACGGCAGGCTCGACGCCCCCCGAGTGCGCGTGCCCCCCGGCCGGGAACCGCGAGTCCCCCAGCAGCAGCCCCGCGACGCTCACCGCCCGCCCCCGAACCCGCCGCCGACCAGCCCGCTACCCATCAGTTCGGGTTGATCGTTTTCACTTCCCATCAATTTGGACGGGACAAAACCTGACAAAAACGGTGACAATGCAGTCCGAACTGATGGGAAGTCGCGGCGGTTGGCAGGCACGGTCAGAAGAGGAAGTAGCGCTGGGCCATCGGAAGCTCGGTGGCCGGGGCCGCCTCGATGACCTCGCCGTCGATGCGGACCGTGAACGTGTCGGGGTCGACCCGGATGTCGGGCAGGGCGTCGTTGTTCACCATGGCGGCCTTGCCGTAACCGGACACGTCCGCCACCGGCACCAGTTCCCGGTTCAGGGCCAGGCGCTCGGCCAGGCCGGCTTCCAGGGCGGCGGGGGAGACGAAGGTGAGCGAGGTCTGGCCCGGCACCCGGCCGTAGGCGCCCCACATCGGCCGGGGCAGCACCGGCTGCGGGGTCGGGATGGACGCGTTGGCGTCGCCCATCGCGGCCCAGGCGACGAAACCGCCCTTCAGCACGACGTGCGGCCGGACCCCGAAGAACGCGGGGTTCCACAGCACCAGGTCCGCCAGCTTGCCCGGCTCGACCGAGCCGATCTGTCCGTCCAGCCCGTGCGCGACCGCCGGGCAGATGGTGTACTTCGCGATGTAGCGCCGGGCCCGCGCGTTGTCCGCGCCCCGGGAACCGGAAACGTCGGAGGCGACCGAGCCGTACCCGGACAGGGCCCCGCGCCGGGACTTCATCACGTGCGCGGTCTGCCAGGTACGCAGGATGACCTCGCCGATCCGGCCCATCGCCTGGGAGTCGGAGCCGATCATGGAGATCGCCCCCATGTCGTGCAGGATGTCCTCGGCGGCGATGGTCGACGGCCGGATCCGCGACTCGGCGAACGCGAGGTCCTCGGGGACGGCCGGGTTCAGGTGGTGGCAGACCATGAGCATGTCGAGGTGCTCGTCGACCGTGTTGACCGTGTGCGGGCGGGTCGGGTTGGTCGAGGACGGGAGCACGTTGGGCACCGAGGCCACGGTGATGATGTCCGGCGCGTGGCCGCCGCCCGCCCCTTCCGTGTGGTACGTGTGAATCGGCCGTCCGCCGATCGCGCGCAGGGTGTCTTCGACGAAGCCGGCCTCGTTCAGCGTGTCGGTGTGGATCGAGGTCTGCACTCCGGCCGCGAGCCCGACCCGCAGGCAGGCGTCGATCGCCGCGGGCGTCGTGCCCCAGTCCTCGTGCAGCTTGAACCCGGCCGCGCCGGCCCGCAGCTGCTCCCACAGCGCGTCCTCGGAGACCGTGCTGCCCTTGCCCAGCAGCACGATGTTCACCGGCCAGGCGTCGGTGGCCTCGAGCATCCGGGCCAGGTTCCAGGCGCCGGGGGTCACCGTGGTGGCCTTGGTGCCCTCCGCCGGCCCGGTGCCGCCGCCGATCAGCGTGGTGATCCCGCTGCCGAGCGCCTCGGGCAGCTGGGTCGGCGAGATCAGGTGCACGTGGCAGTCGATGCCGCCGGCGGTCAGGATCATCCCGTTGCCCGCCATCACCTCGGTGGACGGGCCGATCACCAGCTCGGGGTGGACGCCGTCCATGATGTCGGGGTTGCCGGCCTTGCCGATCGCGGTGATCCGGCCGTCGCGGACGCCCACGTCGGCCTTGACGATGCCCCAGTGGTCGAGGATGACGGCGCCGGTGATCACCAGGTCGGGGGTGCCCTGCGCGCGGGTGGCGAGGGCCTGGCCCATCGACTCGCGGATCACCTTCCCCCCGCCGAACACCGCCTCGTCGCCGCCCGCGCAGAGGTCCCGCTCGACCTCGATCAGCAGCGCGGTGTCGGCCAGCCGGATCCGGTCGCCCGCCGTCGGCCCGTAGAGCAGCGCGTACCGCTCCCGGCTGAGCTCACTCATGGATCTCCCTCAGCTGCGGCGCGCCGGTCAGGCGCTGGCCGCCGATCTGCAGGCCGGGCACTATCCGCCGCCCGGCCAGCGGGACCAGGGACACCTCCCGCTCGACGCCCGGCTCGAACCGCACCGCGGTCCCCGCGGGGACGTTCAGCCGGTAGCCCCAGGCCAGGTCCCGGTCAAAACGCAGTGCCGCGTTGGCCTGGGCGAAGTGGAAATGCGACCCGACCTGAACCGGCCGGTCCCCGGTGTTCGCCACCAGCAGCGTGACCGCCGTCCGGCCCGCGTTCAGGGTCACCGGGCCCTCGCCCGGCAGGATCTCGCCGGGAATGACGTGGTCTGAGCTCACGGGATCGGCTCGTGCACGGTCACCAGCTTGGTCCCGTCGGGGAAGGTGGCCTCAACCTGGACCTCGGTGAGCATCTCGGGCACCCCGTCCATCACGTCGTCCCGGGTCAGCACGCTCCGCCCGGTGGCCATCAGCTCGACGACCGGCCGCCCGTCGCGCGCGCCCTCCATCAGGAAGGACGTGATGAGCGCGACCGCCTCGGGATAGTTCAGCCTGAGCCCCCGGGCCCGGCGCTCCCGGGCGAGCCCGGCGGCCACGTGAATCAGCAGCCGTTCCTGCTCATGCGGCGAGATCAGCATGTCAGCACAATAACCCCGGCCGTCACGAGACGCGTTACGCCGGCATGACGAATTGTCACGGCGTGTTTCGGCGCGGATCGATCCCGGCCCAGGGATCGTAGTCGACTTCCAGCGGCTCCTGCGCTGGCCGCCGGTCAGCGGGAACGTGCTCCAGGTTGACCCTGATCCTCGTCCAGGTAGAGGAACGGCCGCGCATGGAGTCGATCAGGACATCGGCCGGCTCGAGCAGGGGCCAGACGCCGGCGTGGCGCGTCTTCCAGCGGTCCAGGCCCTCCAGCGCCTCGTCCTTGGACTTGGCCCGGGCTATCTCGATCAGCGGCTTGGTGGACTTGCGGCGGCCGGCCGGGGCGGCCGCCGCCGGGCCGTCGCCGCCGTCGCCGTCGCTGTCGCCGTCTGCGGCCCGCTTGGCCGCGGGGCGGCGCTTGGACGGCTGGACGCGGGACTCCTCGCCGGCCTGCTTGTCGTAGTGCGGCGGCCACGGCGCGTCGGGCAGGCCGGCTGCCTCGTCCCGGGTGGCCTGCTCGAGCAGGGCCGCGAGCGACCCGGCGGACTCGTCGATGCCGGCCCAGGGGTCGCCGGCCGCGGCGAAGCGGCCCGGGACGGTGTCAATGGTGAACGCCGCCGGGTCGCAGTCAGGGACCTCGTCCCAGTGCAGCGGGGTGGAAACCCGGGCGTCGGGCAGCGGGCGGACCGAGTAGGCGGAGGCGACCGTGCGGTCCTTGGCGTTCTGGTTGTAGTCGACGAAGACCCCGTGCCGCTCTTCCTTCCACCACTTGGACGTGGCCAGGTCGGGGATGCGCCGCTCGATCTCGCGCGCCACCGCTACCGCCGCCCGCCGCACGTCGCCGAATTCCCAGTCGGGGGTGATCCGGGCGTAGATGTGCATGCCCCGCGAGCCGGAGGTCTTGGCCCAGCCGGTCAGCCCGTAGTCCGCCAGCACGGTCCGCGCCTCGAGGGCAACGCTGAGGATCTGCGGCCAGTCCACGCCCGGGACCGGGTCCAGGTCGACCCGCAGTTCGTCGGGATGATCCAGGTCGCCCGCCCGCACCGGGTGCGGGTTGAGGTCGATGCAGCCGAGGTTGGCCACCCACGCCAGCCCGGCGGCGTCGCGCAGTACTACCTCGTCGGCGGTCCGCCCGGAGGGGAACCGGAGCTCGGCGGTCTCGATCCACGGCGGCCGGGTCGACGGGGCCCGCTTCTGGAAGAACGCTTCCGCCTCCGCCCCGTTCACGAACCGCTTGAGCGCCATCGGCCGCCCGGCGGCCCCGCGCAGCGCTCCGTCCGCGACGGCCAGGTAGTACCGCACCAGGTCCAGCTTGGTGTGCCCGGTGCGCGGGAAGTAGACCTTCTGCGGGTTGGAGACCGTTACCTCCCGGCCCGCCACCTCGATCACCGTTTTCGGGTCCGCCACGGCAGTCAGCCCCCGTTCGTTCGCGCTGAACTCATTAGTTCTACTTTTCGCCCAGGATTTCCGCCAGGTCGTAGCGGACTGGCTCTTCCAGCTGGTCGAACGTGCAGGAGGAGGGGGAGCGGTCCGGGCGCCAGCGGACGAACTGGCCGGTGTGCCGGAAGCGGGCCCCCTCCATGTGGTCGTAGCGGGTTTCCACTACGCGCTCGGGCCGCAGCGGCACGAACGACAGGTCTTTGCCCACGTTCCACCGGCTGTACTCCGAGCTGCGGGGATTACGGGTGCCCGCGCCGTCAGCAGCGGCGGCGGCCTGCGCGGCCCAGTTCCAGGGATGGCCGTCGAACGTGGTCACCAGCGGCTGGAGCTCGGCCCGCAGCTCGCGCCGCACCGCCATCGGGAACGCGCCGATGACCCCGACGCTGGCGAGGTCGCCCGACGGCTTGTACAGCCCGAGCAGCAGCGAGCCGATCGCGTCGTCGCCGGACTTGTGCGGCCGGTAGCCCGCCACCACGCAGTCCGCGGTGCGTTCGTGCTTGAGCTTGAACATGACCCGCTTGTCCGGCTCGTACACGCCGTCCGGCGCCTTGGCGATAAGGCCGTCCAGCCCGGCCCCCTCGAACTGGGTGAACCACTGGTCGGCCACCGTCCGGTCGGTGGTAACGGGCGTGAGGTGCAGCGGAGGCCGGACACCGGCCAGGGCCCGCTCGAGCGCGGTGCGGCGTTCGGCGAACGGGCGCGCGGTGTAGTCGTCACCGTCCAGGGCGAGCAGGTCGAAGGCCACGAAGTGGGCCGGCGTCTGCCCGGCCAGCAGCTTTACCCGGCTCGCGGCCGGGTGCAGCCGGAGCTGCAGTGCCTCGAAGTCGAGCCGCCCGGAAGTAAAGTCCGGCAGCACGATCTCCCCGTCGATGACGCAGCGCGGCGGCAATCCGGCCAGCACCGCCGCCACCAGCTCGGGGAAGTACCGGGTCATCGGCCGCTCGTTCCGGCTGCCGATCTCTACCTCGTCGCCGTCGCGGAACACGATCGACCGGAACCCGTCCCATTTGGGCTCGAAGACGTAGTCTCCCGCCGGAATCGCCGCCACCGCCTTGGCCAGCATCGGCGCAACCGGGGGCATCACTGGCAGGTCCATGCTTCCAGCCTGGCACATTGCCGCGCCGAGGTGGGGGAACGGTGGCCAGCCGGCGGCCGGCGGTTCAGCCGACCCCGGTCCACTCGGCGCTGTGCGCCCACAGCAGCGCGGCCAGTTCCTTGGTCGCCACCGGGCTGGGCTCCCGCGCCGCGCACCGGTCGTAGTACAGCCCGCTCTCGCCCGCCACGGCGGGCGAGGTCGCGCAGTACACCGAGGTGGCCGCGCCCTGCTCGACGGTCAGCATCCGCCGGGTGACGAACGGCCGGGCCAGCCGGGGCACCCGCCGCCAGATGTCGGAGGCGACCACCCCCGGGTGCAGCGCGTAGCTCTGCACCCCGCTGCCCGCCAGCAGCCGGGCCAGCTCCTGGGTGTACAGCACGTTGCCCAGTTTGGAGACGCTGTACTCGCGCATGCCCGCGAAGGTGGCGGTGCGCCGCCGGACCGCGGCGAAGTCGATGCCCGGGGCGCCGTAGTGCGCGTCGCTGGACACGTTGACGATCCGCGTGCCGGGGCCGCTTTCGGTCAGGCGGCCGAGCAGCAGCTGGGTCAGCGCGAAGTGCCCCAGGTGGTTGACCCCGAAGTGCAGCTCGAACCCGTCCGCGGTCAGGCCGCGCTGCCCGCCCACCCCGGCGTTGTTCACCAGGACGTGCAGCGGCTCGTCGCGGGCCAGGAAGGCGGCGGCGCAGTCGCGCACCGAGGAAAGCGACGCCAGGTCCAGCGGCAGCAGCCCGACATCGGCCGAGCCGGACTCGGCCTTGATCCGGGCGACGGCGGCCTCGCCCGCGGCGGCCGAGCGGCAGCCGATGTAGACCCGCCCGCCGCCGGCGGCCAGCTCAACGGCCGTCGCCAGCCCGATCCCGGTATTGCCCCCGGTGATGAGGAACGAACGCCCGGTGACAGCGGCGGCCGGCCCGCTGGATGAGGTCACCCGCTCAACCTAACCCCAGGTGGACATATTTATCACCCCCTATCTACGGCGGGCAAGGTAACGTGAACCCGATTGCCTGCCGGCTCAACCCCAGGGAGTACACAATGGCTGGTCAGCCGCCGCCGGAACCGTCCTTTCAGCCGTCCGGGCCGGATCAGGGCCAGGGCATGACTCAAGCGCGTCCCGTCTGGCAGCAGCCCAGCTACCCGCCCCCGCCGCCTCCGGGATCCGGGGCCGTACCCGCTGGCGGCCAGCAGGCTTATGCCGCTCCGGCCTACGGCCAGCAGGAGCAGGCCTACTCGGCCCAGGACCAGCCGAGTCAGGATTATCAGAATTACCCCGGCTACCAGGGCTACCAGGGTCCGGGTTACGGCGCCCAGCCTGCCCAGGATCCGGGCTACGCTGCCCAGGCCGGCCAGGGACAGGGCCAGGACGCCGGGGCGCAGTCGTGGGCGGGGGCCGCGGGAGCCGAGCCCCGGGCGCGGACTAAGCAGCCGGGCGAGAAGGGCTTTCTCGGCTCGCTCTTCGACTTCAGCTTCAGCTCGTTCGTCACGCCGAAGATCATCAGGATGCTCTACATCCTGTTCACCGTCTGGACCGCGCTCGTGGCCGTGGTGATCCTGATCATCGGCTTCCGGACCGGCGGCGTGGTGGGCGGCCTGTTTACCCTGATTATCGTCGAGCCGATCTTCGTGCTGCTGACGCTGGGGATCTACCGGGTGATACTCGAGGCGTTCATGGTCGTGTTCCGGATCTACGAGGAGACGAGGCAGATCCGCGAGAGCGCGCAGAACCGGACCTGAGATTTTTCCGCTCTTTCTTCATCCACACCCTCCGATGTCCTGTCCACAACGCGGACCCCAAGCGTGCGCGGGCTAGCAGGCGCCCGGTGTCCACAGCCAGACGGCCCGCGGCGGCCGTTAGTCCACAGCCGGGCCCGGGTTACCCACATGGTGATCCACAGCGAGGCTGGAGTACGTTACCTCTCCCGGGGAGCGGCCAGCTAGCAGCGCCACACGGCAGTGGCGGGCCACCCCGCGGGGACCGGGGAACACTTGGCAAGCGGGCAGGACATCAAGTCATGACCAGAACCCTGATGCAGCCGCTGGCCGCCGAGGCGGGCAGGCACTCTCGTCACTTTCAACTCATCGTCGATATTCACCTGCTGATGGTCAGCCAGGGTGACCTGCTGCTCGGCCGGCGCGCCAACACGGGCTACGGCGACGGCGCCTACGAGCCGCCGTCCGGGCGCCTCGCCGAACGGGAAACCCTGGTGGAGGCGGCCGTGCGGGTGGCGGAGGCGCAGGCCGGAGTCACGGTCGCGCCCGGGGAGGTATCGCTCGCCCACGTCCTGCACGACGTGTCCGGCGCGGGCCGCATGGCGTTCTTCCTGACCGTGGACGAGTGGTCCGGGGAAATCAGCCCGGTGCCGGGAGCCGCCGGGACGAGCAGCTACAGCGACTTCGGCTGGTACCCGCTCTCCGAGCTGCCGGCCAACATGATCGACCGGGCCCGCGTCGCGGTCCGCAACTACGCGGCGGGGGGCCGCTTCTCCACCTATCCCGCCTTCGGCATGTTAACGGCGCCGCCCGGCTTTATCGCCCCGCCCGGCCACGGCGGTAGGCTCGAGCGCGATGAGGCTGGTAAAGACCCACGGGTCGCTCAACGAGATCTTTGCCCTCGAGGCGGCGCCGGACGCCTGGCCGTCCGCCGCGGCGCTGCGCGCCTTCGTCCGGCAGGTCTGCGACCGGTCCGCCTGGACCGGGGGCGGCGACGGCATCTACCTCTACGACGCCGGCGGCCCGAACGTCCGGGCCTGGTTCTTCAACCCGGACGGGTCGTCGGCCGAGTTCTGCGGTAACGGGATGCGCGGCCTCGGGCGGCTCGTCCTCGACCAGCGCGGCACCGACAGCGAGATCGTGGCCAGCGGCGGCCGGGACTATAAGGTGCACCGCGCGCCGTCGACCCCGGAGGGGGTCCGGCAGGTGCTGCTCGAACTGCTGCCGCTGCGCTTCGGCGACGCGGAGCTGCCGGAGCCGTTCGGCCGCTTCACCGCCGTGGCCGTGCCCAACCCGCACGTCATCGCCGTGGTCGAGGAGTACTCCGAGCCCGAGCTGATCGAGCTGGGCAAACGCGCCGACGAGGTCTTCGCCGCGGGCGCGAACGTCTCGTTCCTGCAGCCGCTCGCCACCGGGGACGCGCCGGAAGTATTCGTCCGCACCTTCGAGCGCGGCGCGGGGCTGACCCCGTCCTGCGGCTCCGGGGTAGTGGCCTCCCGCGCCGCCTACTCGCGGGTGACCGGGCTCACCCCCGAACAGCGTCTGACGGTCAGGAATGCCGGGGGAGTCGCGAGTGCGTTCATCCGGGTAAGCGGCGAAACCTGGCTCCCCTTCCTCGAGGGAAACGCCACCGTCGTCTACCAGGCGCAGGTCGACGAGCAAGGCGGCCAGCAGGGACCGGTGGGGTGGAACCCGGCGGAGTGCGCCGTGTACGAGGAACTCGACCAGCGGAACACGAACCGCCTCAAGTCGCACGGGATCTCCACGACTCACCCGTAACAGGACACGCCGGATGAAAACTGTCATCCGATATCACGCCATCCAATGCCAAAATGCGGAGCGTACATCAGTTAACCGAGTCTTAACGAACGTATTGTGCGGCGCGATTGCGGGACATGGTCAGTGTTGCTGTCCCTGAGTTGCTTTCTGTGTCAGACTGGTTACCTAGAGTCGTTCATGCTGTCAGGAGCGTTAAGCGTGGTAGCTCGCGGTCGGCGCCCCGGTGATGCGAAGTCGTTCCGACATCGCAATCACTGACGGGGCGCATACCCGTCAGTACGGGACTATGCT
>DASWUW010000726.1:0-3288 GCA_036406335.1 Trebonia sp. | reverse complement strand
CTTGCGACGGCAGAGCTCGGCCCGGAAACGGACTGGGTCCGCTACGCGGGGTGATCTAGTCCGGCCGTTCTGACCGCACATGGCCGCTTCCGGCGCACGCCCGGCATGAGCGGATCTCAGGACAGGATGACGGGATTGGTGAGCGCCGCCATCTGCTGTCCAGGTTGGCGCACCTCGACCCTGACGAATGCTGATTCCTCGGCGCTGGTGCGCCATTCGAGCGTGCCGAGTCCGTCACCGGGCAGCGGTTCGCGGTGGACCGTGCCCTGGCCGGTGTGGAAGCTGACGGTGCCTGACGGCACTCCGCTGACCAGCTGCGGCCGGCCCGGATCCCGGCAGGACCGCGCTGGTGCTCAGCTCATCGGCCAGCACGACGGTGTGCGGGACGGCGATCTGGCCGTCCAGGTGGGTGTCGCTGTTGCCGGTGGCGGGCAGCCACCGCCCGGCGCGGATGCCGGCGGCCAGCGTTCGCCCCCATTCGGCCGCAGCCGCGTGGTTGTCCGCGTTCCAGGGCCGGTCCGAGCTCCACAGCCCGTTCCATACCTCGACCGCGTCGAACCCGTCGAACGGGTACATGAAAACGCCGCCCGGGTACGGTGCCTGCGGGTGAGCTGCCACGCACAGCCCGCCCGCCTGACGGACCTGCCCTACGTGCCGGCCGATCACGTCATCGCGGACGCCGTACCGCCATTCGACCACCTGCCCCGGGCTGAGGCCGAGGGCCAGCCAGTGCCCGGTCCGGGTGACGACCTCCTGGCCCAGGATTACCAGCAGGTCGTCCCCGGCGAGCTGCCCCCAGGCGCCGTGCGTGTCGGCGGTATTGTGCTCGGTGACAGCGATGAAGTCCCGCCCGCCCGCCCGGGCGGCGGCCGCCAGCTCCTCCGGTGTCAGCTCGCCGCCGTGCGAACGGGCCGAGTGAATATGGCAGTCACCCCGGTACCAGCCGCGCCCCCGGCCAGCGGCACGCCCGGCGGGAGCCGCGGCTCCCGGACCTGATCCGTCACCTTGTCCTGCCTCGCCGCCCGACGCCGTCGTCCGCACCATACAGCCTGGCTCCCGGGCAGGGCCAAGCGTTCCCGGGCCGCTGCTGATCTGGTTATGCTGCACGGCGTGGACAGGGTCGCGGCGGCTGCGCAGTCGTGACGATCCTGGTCTCTGTGTGGGGCGCCGCTCCCGGGGCGGGCAAGTCGACCCTGTGCGCCGGGCTCTGCGCGCTGCTGGCCGGGGAGGGCCTGCGGGTGGACTACTTCAGCGAAGAGGAGATCCTGACCCGGCCGGAGTTCGGCGAGGTCGCCGCGGAGTTCCGCGGGACCGGCACCGTCGAACTGCGGACCTTGCTGGAGGCGAGTGCCCGGTTCGCCGGCGCGGTCCGCGCGGCCGGGGACGACGTGGTGGTGGCGGACGCGCTCGTGCCGTTCGTTCCACGCTGCTCGCCATGGGGCACCGCGACCGGGCGATAGCCGCGTTCGCCGGCGAGCTCGGCGGGCTGCTGTCCGGGCTCAGCCCCGTCCTGATCTACCTGGACGGCAGCGCCGGGCCCGCCCTGGCGCGAGCGGCCCAGCGCGAGGGGCCGCAGTGGCTCGGCGAGTACGTCGGCAAGCTCGCCCGGTACGGGGTGCGGCCTCCCGTCCGCGACCTCGCTTCGGCCGTCGGGTACCTGCGCCGCGAGCGGGCGGTCACCCTCGCGGCGGCCCAGCTCAGGTGACGGGCACTGCCGGATGGGCTACGGGGCTGCTCCGGCGAGGACCGCGGTGACCATCCGGTCGACCGTGCTGGCGTCCGGGGCGCCGTCGGCGTCGGCGAACAGCAGGTGCCCGGCTCCGGCCAGCACGGGGGCGAGCGTGCCGATGTCGGCCCCGATCGCGATCCGGCCCAGGTCACGTTCGGCGGTCAGGTAGCCGGCGATCACGGTGGTCGCCTCCGACAGCAGGGGGATCCGGCTGCCGGCCGCGGCCCGCAGCCGGGCGCGCAGCCCGTCCCGCGCGATGACCAGCCGGATCAGCGCCAGGGCGGCCGGGCTGAACAGCCCCGGGAGGGCGGCCGCCAGGTTGCCCGCGACCGTGCCGGCCCCGGCGGCGGCGCGCAGTGCGGCGGCCTGCCCGGCGACGGCGGCGATGCGGTCGAGGGCGAGCGCGGTAAGGAAGTCCTCGAAGTCGGTGAAGTGCCGGTGCAGCACCCCTTTGGCCACCCCGGCCTCGGCGGTGACCGCCCGGCTGGTGAGCGCGGCCGGGCCGTCGCGCAGCAGCACCCGTTCGGCCGCGTCGAACAGCTGTCCCCGCGGGTCGCGGATAGCTACTCCGGTGGGCACTGCGCGCCGTCCTTCCCGGTCCAGCGGGTTTCGCCCGCCGCGAAGCCCGTTCCCTAGTGGGCATCCGCCCATTTAGAGTGGGCGGATGACCACTCTACTGCCGGAGCCGTCCGGACCCGCCTCTCCAGCCACCGCTCCTTACCCCGATGCGGCCCAGTCTCACCTGCAGCGGGCGATTGCGGAAGGGTTCGGGACCGACGCCGGCCGCTACGACCGGGCCCGGCCCGGTTACCCGGCCGGGCTGGTCGGCCGCATTGCCGCCGCCAGCCCCGGGCGCGACGTCCTGGATGCCGGGTGCGGCACCGGTATCTTCTCCCGGCTGCTGGCGGCGGCCGGCTGCCGGGTTCTCGGCGTGGACCCCGACCCGCGGATGGCCGCCGCCGCCCGCGCGCTCGGCACCGCGGCGGAGGTCGCCGCGTTCGAGGACTGGGACCCGTCCGGCCGCTCGTTCGACCTGGTCACGGCGGCGCAGGCCTGGCACTGGGTCGATCCGGCGGCGGGCGCCGCGAAGGCCGCCGCGGTGCTGCGGCCCGCCGGCCGGCTTGCGGTGCTCTGGAACGTCTTCGAGCCGCCGGCGGAGCTGCAGAGGGCGTTCGCCGCGGTCTACCGGGAGGTGCTGCCGGACTCCCCGGCGGCCGGCTTCTGGGACCAGCCCGCGCTGGACGGTTACCGCAGGACGATGGGCGGCCGGGCCGCCGACGGGATGCGGCGGGCGGGCGCGTTCAGCGAGCCGGAAGAATGGCTGGACCGCTGGCAGCGCCCGTACACCCGGGGGGAGTGGCTGGACCTGGTGCCGACCACCGGCGGCTTTACCCAGCGGCTGGCCCCGGCCGGCGCCTGCGGGCCCTGCGGGCGGCCTGCCCCTCAGGTGCCGCCCGTCCCGGCCAGCGCGCCCAGCAGCGCGGCCAGGGCCGGGGAGTCGCTCATCGAGGCGCGGTGCAGGGCGATGATCTCCCGGCTGGGCACCGGGTCGGCGACCG